>JABSRK010000051.1:0-4072 GCA_013213915.1 Planctomycetota bacterium | reverse complement strand
GTCTCCGCGTACAACCCCCGGTCCCTCATCCGCACATCCAACATGGACCGCATCGCGCGAGGGGGCATGCGATTCACGGACGCCCATTCCCCCTCCGCGGTCTGCACGCCCACGCGTTACGGGTTGCTCACCGGACGCTACTGCTGGCGGGGCCGGCTGAAACGGAGCGTGCTCATGGGCTTCTCCCCCGCGCTCATCGAGCCGGGTCGGCTCACCATGGCGAGCATGCTGCGCCAAAAGGGATACGCCACTGCGTGCATCGGCAAGTGGCACCTGGGCCTCGATTGGATGCAGAAGGACGGCAACCGGGTCAAGGGCGGCGGCCCCCGTGACGGCTCGGTGATCGACTTCTCCGTGCCGGCCCTCGGCGGCCCCATCGATCACGGGTTCGATCGCTTCTTCGGCTGCGCCGCGTGCCCGACGACGGACTGGATCTACGCCTTCCTCGAGGGCAGGCACACCATCGGTACGCCGACCGAGAAGCGTTCGCGCAGCGGCTCTCCCCGTGGGCTCGCCCACATCCTGGACGTCACCTCCCGGCCCGCGGTCGCGACGCCGGGGTGGCGCCACGAGGACGTGGACCTGGCGTTCGTGCGCGAGGCCGTTGGCTGGCTCGACGACCATGCGACGCGCTCGCCGAACAAGCCGTTCTTCCTCTACCTGCCACTCTCCGCCCCGCATGCCCCGTGGCTGCCGCCGCGACTCACGGCAGGGACGACGATTGAGGGACCACGGGGCGACATGGTGGCGCTGGTGGACTGGGCCGTGGGCAAGATCGATCGCACCCTGCGACGGCTCGGCCGAACCGAGGACACCCTCCTGGTCGTCACCTCCGACAACGGGCCCCGCATTGGCCAGAGCGGCCACCGGTCCGCCGGACCGTGGCGGGGTTACAAGTCCCACACGTGGGAAGGCGGACACCGCATCCCCCTCATGGTCCGGTGGCCCGGCGTCGTCGAAGCCAACACGGTCAACCACACGCCGGTGCAGTTGAACGATCTGTTCGCCACCGTCGCGTCCGTCGTTGGCTATCCGCTCCCCGACGACGCAGCAGAGGACAGCTTGGACATGCTGCCGACGCTGCTCGGCGAGTCGCACGTCCCGCGCGAGGCCGTCGTGTCCCACTCGGTGCGCGGCGCGTTCACCATCCGCCAGGGCAGGTGGAAGCTGATCCTCGGGACGCGGGGCTCCGGCGGTTGGGTGCCGCCATCCGACAACACACCCACGCGCGACTGGGCCGTCGGCCAGCTCTTCGATCTGGAATCTGATCCTGGAGAGCGGCGCGACCTGTTCGCCTCCCGCCCAGAGGTGGTCAAGGCGCTGCGGGAGACCCTGCAAGGCTACGTGGACAACGGCCGCACGCGCCCGCGATCGGAAGACACGCCATGACGCTCCGCACTCTCCTCTGCCTCGTCGCCCTCGGCGTCGTGACCACGGCGCAGGGCGCGGAACGGAAGCCGAACGTCCTGATCATCATGATCGACGACCTGGGCTGGATGGATCTGCGCTGCCAGGGCAACGGTCGCCTCGACACGCCCAACCTGGACCGCCTCGCGCGCCAGGGCGTCCGGTTCACCGACGCCTACGCCGCCGCCCCGGTGTGCTCTCCCGTGCGCGCCGCCATCATGACGGGCCAGGCGCCCGCGCGACTGAAACTGACCAACCATCTTCCCCATCAGCCTCGCTTCACGCCCGAGGACGCGAAGCTCGACCCCGCGCCCATGGTCGATCACCTGTCTCCCGACTACGTGACCCTCGCCGAGCGCATGAAGGGCGCCGGCTACACCACCGCGTTCATGGGCAAGTGGCACCTCACGCCCGGCATCAAGCGCCAGGGCGAGGGGCGGCTCGAGCACTACCCGGAGCGCCAGGGATTCGACATCAACATCGGCGGCTGCTCTCTCGGCGGGCCGCCGACGTTCTGGGACCCGTATCGCATCCACAACATCCCGCCGCGCAAGACCGGCGAGTACCTGCCGGACCGGCTCGCGGACGAAGCGTCGTCGTTCATCGCCAGGCAGGGCGACAAGCCGTGGTTCCTGTGCCTGTGGAACTACACGGTCCACTGGCCCATGGAGGCGCCGGCGGATCTCGTCGCCAAGTACGAGAAGCGCAAGGGCCTCGGCGTCCGAGACGCACGGTACGCGGCCATGATCGAGGCCATGGACACCTCCATCGGACGGGTGCTGAAATCCCTCGACAACGCGAACGTCGCTGACGACACCCTCGTGGTCTTCACCTCCGACAACGGCGCGTACAAGGACGTCGCCGACAACCGTCCCCTGCGACTCGGCAAGGGCTACCTCTACGAGGGCGGCATCCGCGTCCCCATGATCGTGCGCTGGCCAGGTGTCACCAAGCCGTCCGAACTCTGCACCGCTCCCGTGATCAGCACCGACCTGTTCCCCACTGCCCTGGAGGCCGCCGGGCTGAAGAACGACCCGTCCACCCCCTGCGACGGCGAGAGCCTGGTCGGCGTACTGCGCGGCGACCGGGCCCTCGAGCGCGAGGCCCTGTTCTGGCACTACCCCAACTACGCCTGGCACGGCTCCAACCGTCTCGGCGCAGCGGTCCGCGCCGGCCGCTTCAAGCTCATCAAGCACTTCGATGACAACTCGGTCGAGCTCTACGACCTCGCCACCGACATCGGCGAAGAGGCCGATCTCTCATCCAAGCGCCCCGACCTCGCGATGAAGCTGCGCGAGAGCCTCGACGCATGGCTGAAGGACGTCTCCGCCGAGATGCCCAAGGCCCGTTAGCCCGTAGTCTCGTCGTAAATCGCACCCTGATCGTTCTCCTTGCCCTCGCCGTGACCGCGCCCGCCCGGGCCGACGGTCGCGTCGATGATGCGGTGATTGGCCCTCGCTTCTCGGCATCCCAGTTCATTGCAGGAGCCGCAGAGTTGCGGGGGCACGAAACCGCCGTCAAACTGTCACCGAAGAGTTGAGGAGTCGGGTCAATGAAGAACGCGGAGCTCGGAGATGAACGCCACTCCTCATCCCTTCAGTCACCCATACACCGGAGTCCCAAGATGAAGACGATGTTCGTTCTGCTCACGCTCTCGCTTGCTCTTCCGGTGTTCGCCCAGGAGGAGCCCGAGAAGAAGGCCGCGAAGCCCGACTCGCCCGAGGCCCTGGCCAAGCGGGCTCGGAAGCTGGAGCACGAACTCGTGGTCGCCCACATGAAGCTCGAACTCGCTCGGCTGGACACCAAGATCAAGACGGAGACGGCCGAGGCCGGGCTCGCGAAGAGTGACCGAGAAGCGAAGAGCGCCAGCGACGTCCTCCATCACTTCGACAAGGTCGTCCGTCCGACGCGGGTGAAAGAAACCCACATCACCCTCGACGCGGCGAAGAACCAGGCCGAGCAGGCGCAGGACGAATACAACGAACTGGTCGCCATGTACAAGGCGGAGGAGTTCGCCGAGATGACCAAGGAGTTGGTCCTCAAGCGTGGACGTCACACCCTCGATCTCGCAAAACGGCGCCTCGACGTCCAGGCGGGCAAGCTGGATGATCTCCGCAAGAACATCCTCCCCCGTGAGCGTGCGGCGCTGACAGGCAAGGCACAGGAAGCCGATTCGGGGCTCCGGCGCGCCCGGCTCACCAAAGAGAAAACGAAGCTGGAGATCCGCATCGCGATGAGCGAGGCCGAACACTCCGTGGTGACGAAGCAGAGCGACCTGGCAGAGGTGCGGAAGAAGCTCGCGAAGACCGTCAAGAAATGACTCGATCCCTGCTCCTCGTTCTCACCGCATGCCTCGCCCTGCCGGGGCAGGTCCCGAAGCCGAAGCCACGGCCGTCAACCCAGCTCGCATTCCCGGCGACGCTGGACGCCGACGCGGCGCGAGCCTCACGGGATCGCGCCCTCGACTGGCTCGTGCGCAACCAACGGAAGGACGGCAGTTGGGCCCACGGCGTCATAACGGGGCTGCTCGACTCGGGCTACGCAGTCGCTTCGTTCTATGACTGGAAGCTGGGGGCCAACGCGCTCGCCATCATGGCGCTGCGCCGCTGCCCGGAGACCCCGGCCCGCATCGCCGCGCTGCGCAAGGCCATCAGGTGGTTCACGA
>JABSRK010000509.1 GCA_013213915.1 Planctomycetota bacterium | reverse complement strand
CTCCCCCCCCTGCACCTGGACCCTGGCGCGGTTCTCGAGCCAACGCTCGATAGAATCGCCGTGACATGCATCCGAGAGGAGATGCCATTGCGGCACACCATCGTCACGACCCTCATTCTGGTTCTGGCTCTCGCTGCATCCCTCGCCGCACAAGCCGACAGCGCGCAGGCCAAAGCGGCGCTCGCGGAGTTCAAGATTTACTGGAAGAACGAGAACGAATTCGTCCGCAAGGCCGCGATCGAGGAGCTGTGGGCGACCGACCACCTCTTCGTCACGCGTCAACTCCTCGCTTGCCTCAACGACCCGTCTGACGTCGTCGTCGCATCCGCGACCATCGGGCTCGGGATGCAACGCAACAAGTTAGGCGTCACCGAGCTCATCCAGAAAATGTGGCGCGGGCGCAAGCGACTCGAGCGACTTGCGATCATCGAGGCTTTCAAGCACAGCGTCCCGCAGCAGGCATACTCCGCTGTCCTCGACCTCGCCGACGACAAGGACTGGGAGATCCGGGCAAACGGGTGCGAACTCGTTGCGCGCTACAACGACCACGAGGGCCAGGGGCTCGGAGCTGTCCTGCCGCTCGCCAAGGACCGTGAGGCGCTGGTCCGGCTCGCTGCCATGGACGCCATCGTTCTCCTCCGTAATTCACGCGGGCACACGGCCGGCCTCGAGGGGTTGAAGGACAGGGACTGGCGCGTGCGCGCGGCGTCGATCAAGATCTGCCGCCAGTACCGGCGTAAGTCATCGATCGACCCGCTCATCGCGCTCCTGAAGGACGAGCACGGACGCCTGGTGGACGACGCAGCGGCCGCGCTACGCGACATCTGCGACCGCGACATCCCCGGCGACCACGAGCGCTGGACGAAGTGGTGGACCCGAGCCAAGGACCGGTTCAAGGTGCCGACCGCCGCCGAGGTCGCCGAACGCAAGCGCAAGGAGAGCGTCCGTCGCGTCGGATACGACCCGCCCCGCCAGAGCGACTACCCCCCCTACCACGGCATCAAGACGCGATCGCGCCGCATCCTGTTCGTCATCGACATCTCAACGAGCATGGCCGACAACCTCACTATCGACCACGAGAACCGCGAGGCCGTGGAGGAGTTCCGCAAGCGCTACGGCGACCTCGACCAGACCAAGATCGAGATCGCGCGCAACGAACTCATCGACATGGTCGAGGGCCTGAAGTCCTTCGCCAAGTTCAACATCATCACCTTCAATTCCAAGGCGCACTCGTGGCGGAAGACGATGGTGAAGGCCACCGGGGGGAACAAGAGCAAGGCGATCAAGATGCTCGCGCGGCTGACACCGGCAACCGTAGCGCCCACCGGCGGCCTCCGCCGCGCAGGCACAATCCAAGGCAGGACCAACACATTCGAAGCCTTGAACGCCTGCTTCGGTGTCTTCACGGGCGACGAAGTCGACAAGAAGGCGTTCAAGACGGAGGCGGACACGGTGTTCTTTCTGTCGGACGGCAACCCGAGTACGGGCCGGATCACCCAACCCCAGGCCCTCACGGACTACGTCGCCACCGTGAACAAGCGCGCCAGACTCGTCATCCACACGGTCAGCTTCGGAAACGCCAACAAGCAACTGATGGCCATCATCGCGCAGCAAAGCGGCGGCCAGTTCGTCATGATCGGAAACTGAGTGACCGGTTGGCCTCGGAGCCCGAGGACGTCCAACTCGGTCACTACACGTCCGGGTATACCTTCTTCACCCACTCCCGCCAGCCCGTGTCGAACTGAATCAGGCTGATGTTGTAGGCCTTGCGGAAGGCTCGGATCTGGGCCTGGTAGACGCTCTCCGTCTCTTTCTTGCTCTTCAACTCGTTGATGAAGATGCGCATCTTCTCCGGGCCGAGGCGCCAGAGATAGCAGACCCACGAGTACGTAACCATGTGGTACTCGGGCAGGAAGTCACCGTACTCCTTCGTCGAGCAGGCCTGGACGAAGGGGACCGCCTTGCCCTTGGCCACCATCTTCTTGACCTTCGGCGCCCACCGGGTCGCGAAGAGGACGCGCGGGATGACTCCCTCCGAGAAACAGAAGCTGTTGTAGCGAGTGCTCTCCCTGCGCTCGACCCAGTGCCCCATACCCATCTGGA
This sequence comes from Planctomycetota bacterium, assembly GCA_013213915.1. Taxonomy (GTDB): domain Bacteria; phylum Planctomycetota. The sequence goes on along the minus strand of JABSRK010000509.1, from coordinate 201 downwards.
ACCACGCCGGAAGCTTGAAGCTGTACATCCGGTACGAATCCAGCAGGTTGTGCATGAGCTTGTGCAGGAAGTAGCCCTGCGTCTGCGGATCGACGTGGTTCTGGCACTGCATCGTGAAGATCATCGAGCGGTCGCGGAACAGGTGCCAGCACTGACCGTCGGACGCGGCGCGACCGATGAAGCGCTTGTTGAAGCGCATAT
>JABSRK010000508.1 GCA_013213915.1 Planctomycetota bacterium | reverse complement strand
CCAGTAGCCGAGTGAGTCTGAGTCTAGCCGAGTATAGGAAGTTCAAGCCCCGGATTTGCCGGAATGTCCGATATTGGATGTTATGGCAAACAGGTAAACGTGGGTAGGCTAGGCCGCTTGCCGGGCCATCGTGGAATACATCCTCGCGAGGTACACCGGTGGTGGGCTCAAGCCCGCAGCGGATTCACCGCTCTTTCCCGAGTACCTGCAGTGGTTCCATTATTGCGAGGGCATGATCAACACCATCGTGGTGCAGACGATCTTGCTTCCGCCGGAAAGGCAGAACAAGGAGGCACTCGAGCAGGCCATGCGTCTTCTCGCCCGGGCGCTGGCGCCCATCGACGAGGCGCTTGCGGGAAGGGATTACCTGATCGGCGATTTCTCGGCCTATATCGGGCGCATCGATGCGAGGCCCGCGTTCCAGAAAGCGATGAATGGCTGAACGTCAGCCGAGCCACTCCAACCAGCGTCCGTGGGGGCAGCAGCGGGCGAGCAGGGTGGTCGTGCGTTCCTGGTCCGCATACGTGGTCCACTTCACCTCGGGGCCGGGGTCGGCGGCCCCTTCCATGCTGATGAAGTGAATCGGCCGGGAGGCCGAAGCGGCCTGCATGGCCTTGAGGGTGGCTATCAAGGCGTCCCTGGGAAACTGGTACAGGGTGAACGTTCCGAATACGCAGAGAGTCGTGTCCGGGCTCGCTTCGGCGAGCAGGGAAGCAAGTTTTTCAGAGGCGTCGCCCTCCACGAGGGGGGCTGGGTTTTCGTTCGCGATCCGGATCCCGGCCATGAGCCGCTCCTGGCGCCCTTTGTGGTCGGGCCATATCAGCGCCTGAAGCCATTGGACTTGGTCCGGGTCCAAGAGATTCACCGGGTTCAAGTCAACGCCACGGCGCTCGGCCACGGGAATCTCCCCGGGAAGGAAGGCAAGTGCTCCGGCCTCGCGAAGCTCGCATTCGATGATCACCGGTGAAGACGGGCTTCCCCAGCGGGTTCCGTCGCTGTAGGCATAGTGGAAGCGGTCCCAGTTGAGGTTGAGACCGGCACTGGCTCCGATTTCGAGGAGCGAGAGCGGCTTTCGTCCACCGGCGTCAAAGACCCGGGCAAAGGAGGGCAGAAGCGCGCTGGTCCGCTGAAGGACATTCGTCTGTGTTAGGCGCGTCTCGATCAATTCCTTGATCCGGGGCTGGTGTGCCAGGCAGAAGTCCCGAAAGGCCGGCCCCGCTGACTCGGGGGAGTTCGCCTTGCCGGGGCCGAGTTCCGGGTACCAGGCGCGAAGTTCGTGCTCTTCTCCGCCAAGAAGGAGGTAATGGACTGCCCCGAACAGGAGGTTCGCGGGGGGTTGGTCGGGCGGGGCATGGGCCGCCAAGCCGAGAAGATCGGGATCATGCGCCACGCTGTCGCAGAGCGCGGCGTAGATCCGAGCGTCGAGTGGCGGGCACTCCACTTTCCCGAAATGAATAAAGGCCGCCGCCAGGTCTTCCCGAGCCCGAGATCGGCGATCGAAAGCTTCGGTCATTCCATGGACAATAGCGTTCGTTCCGAGTGAGGAGTATAGGAAGTTCAATCCCGAATTTTCCGGAACGTCCGATATTGGATGTTATGTCAAACAGGTAAACGCGGGTAGGCTAGGCCCCTTGCCGGGCGGGGCTCTTCAGTTGGCTCGGCACCGAGTGGCCCGTAGCTGGAGGGGAGACGTCGACCAATAGGTCCCCGGCGACGACGCTGTGTTAGGTCAGTAAGGGGTCTGCTAATTGCCGCGGCGATCCAGTGGCGTAGCGCGAAGCCATCTGCTCGGACAGTGCGGCGTGCGAAAGCAAACAACGGGGCAGCAAGTTGGCGTGGGGTGGTTTGCTAGAAGCTCTTGTCGTGGGCTGTGTTGCATCGGCCTCGGCGAGCGACTTCACGCGAGGTGACCGAAAAGCATTGGTTGACTACACTTCGCGCGAATGAAAATGCTCGGCCACGCAAAGATCTGGACACGTCCGACGTGATATTGGTGATGCGACTTCTGTTTTCTCGTACTCGGTCCGAAGCGACCTGCGACGCCCATCTATTGCTCCCCTGCGGGCACGTTTGATAAGCGAGGTGGCGGGCGTGCCATATGCGACGAGCTGGCGCGAGATTCCCTACACCCGATACCTGGGGAAGTTCGGACTCGTCCTTTGCGTGCTGTTCGTCCTCGGCATCAAGTTCGACCTCGACAGCAAGCTGAACATCAATTGGGATGAGTTCAATTACCTCTCGAAGATTTTCCAGAACCACCGCAACGAACTGGGCCTTCGGCTTCAAACACTGCACATTCACATCTTCG
>JABSRK010000507.1 GCA_013213915.1 Planctomycetota bacterium | reverse complement strand
CGTGTCTACAGCTTCGACCCCCGCTCGCTGGCGCCGCTCGACTCGTGGGTCGAGCGGCGCCGGCGCGACTGGACCCGGCGGCTCGACTCACTGGAGGCCCACCTCGAGAGGCAATCCCGGAAACCCAGGAGGAAGCGACCATGAGCGCCAACAACGCAGGAGTGCAGATCGAAGGCGATCGCGTCCCCGTGCAACGGCCAGACGGCTCGACGCAGCAACTCCCCCGCCACCACATCCTCGCGCACGCGGCCGAGCATGAGCCGGATCTCCAGTCCGGAATCCTCGAATGCGAAACCCCCGTGTTGAGGGCGTCCCCGCGGTACTGCGTCCAGCCACCGACACCGGGCTTGGGATCATCCGCCTCGACGGCCGCGGGGGCCGGTGGGGGCTGCTTGGCGGCGGGGATGACCTTGCCGTACATGTGCCCGCCGTGGTCCTTCGCTGACCACGTGCCCGCGTACGCACCTCGGAAGAACAGGACGCGCGCGGTGAACGTCCCCATCAGGGGGATCTTCAGGTCCGTGACCTGGATCATGGGGGTGTCACCAGCCCAGTTGACGTCCACGGTGACGGGCACGGTCATCGCGAGCTTCTTGGCGTACTGGATCTTCGCCTTGATGCGCCACTTGGCGCCCTCGACCTTCGTCACCTCACCCAGTTCGTAGGTCTCGGGCTGAGGCGGCGTCTTCGACCCTTGGGTGGTGAAGACGCCGACCATCTTGCAGCCGGACATGAGCTCGCTGAACGCGGCCTCACGGGCAGCCTGCTCTGCGTCCTGGGCCAGGAGCGCGGACGGCGAGCAAAGGACGGTCAGCAACGAAACGGCGAGAAGGACGTGATGTGTCATAGCTGGTCCCCGGCGGGCTAGTTGCCGCCTTGAGGTGGAGGCATGATAGCCGACGCGGCCGCGAAGCCGGCGACCGCGACGGCCAGCACGTGGGGACGCACATTTGTGAACATCGAGATCACCGGGTCCAGGAGCCGAGTGACCCCGCGACTCACTGCGAGGCCGGCCCTCTCATTGTCCAGCGCGAGGAACCGGCCCCAGCCAGGACGCTCAGAGCCGGGCCCGGACCAGAATGGCCAGGCTGCCTTCGCGATCAGGGCGCAAGGCCAGCTGCAGGACGACCCACCGACCATTCTCCAGGATCTGCGCCACATTGGCCCGGGTGGTTGACGTCCGTGGCACGTCCACGACGCCGATATCATTCGTATTCCCGTCGATGGGGACAACTTCTCCTACGACGTCTTGAATGATGAACTCCCCACGGAGCCCCACCTTTCCGGCCCCCGCCGTCACCGCCGTACCCTGGAAGGCGACCCCACCGAAGAGGGTCGAGATGACCGGGTCAGCGATGGTGGCCTTCTGTGCGATCTCGACGTCGTGATCCTTCAGGTAGGCCATCTCCCTGCCGAGGAACTGCCGAAACCCGGCGCCCGCCAACGTCGCCACCCACGCCTTGGTGTCCAGCAGCCCCGCCACCGCGGCAAGATCTGCCTGCCCCGTCGAAACGGCGCGGGTACGCTGCGCGTCGAGGACGCCGATGCGAAATTCGAGCCCCACGTTGGTGAGGTGCGCATCGTTCAGTTCCGTCGCCAGGGTCCTGGCGCCCGCGATCACCTCTTTGGGAGCACGAACGAACAGGTTGTCGCCCGCCGTCCACAAGGCCCATGACGGATCTTCGTCCCAGCCGTCCGGGTCCACGTGGCCACGGACCATCTCTATCAGCGAATCAACTTGGAGGATGCGCTCCTCTTCGGGTGCATCGGCACCTTCGAGTCCCATCGGGTCGGTCCCGGATCGGGACGGCATGCCCACGGTCAGCGGACCCAGTTGCCGGAGCGACACCGCCGCGGCGCCTGCAGGGATAAGCGCGCAGCCGCCTCCCGGCCCGAGATCGGGGATCGCCTCCGCTCGAGCGCGCACGAAGAACACGCTATCGCCGTCGCCTTGTGCCGCGCCGAGGACAATCCCCCCTCCCGACTGAACAATCCCCGATCCGCTCACGACCTGCGAATCGACTACCGGAAGCTGGAGTTGCCCGACCCATGTCGAGGCGGTGTCGCGCTTGGCGAGCTTCTCGAGACTGCTGTCACGGCCCGAGACACGCAGGATGATGCTGCCGTCGGGGGTATTCCAGGCTACGAGTTGGAGGTCCAGACCGTCGCGAAGCACGAACATCCTCGGATCGGCGACCTGCGCCTCCTCCGCGACCTCGACGTCGTAGTCGCCGAGAAACGTGATCAAGTGGCCAGCACGGAGCCGTCCGGGGCGATTCGACGCTAGCTCCAGCTTGCCGGACACCGC
>JABSRK010000506.1 GCA_013213915.1 Planctomycetota bacterium | reverse complement strand
CGACCAGCACGGCGAAGGTCCGCACCGCGGTCCGATGCCGCCGCCGCACGCACAGCGGCGCCGCCAGCAGCGGGATGACGACCTGGAGTACGGGTAGGTGATCGGTCACGCTTCTCGCCTGTCCACGGCGCCGATCTCGTCTTCTTCGACGGTGCCGTACGCCTTATAGATGCGGACCACGATGGCCAGCCCCAGCGCCGTGGTCGCGATGCCCACCACGATGGCGGTCAGCATCAGCACGTGGGGTAGCGGATTGGAGTAGACGATTTCGGAGTCGTGCGCCCCTTCGGGAATGATGGGCGCCGTGCCCCCCTCTACCTTGCCCATGGAGACGTAGAGCATGATCGCCGAGACCTGGAAGATGGTCAGACCCATCATCTTCTTCACCAGGTTGTCCCGGGCGATGACGATGTACAGGCCGATCATCATCAGCACGATGACCGCCCAGTAGTTCCAGAGACCCGGCAGATCCATCAGGCGCGCTCCCGTCCCGCGAACGCGTAGAAGATGGCCAGCATGGCGGCGGTCACCGTGATGCCGACGCCCAGCTCCACGAACAGGATCCCGTAGTGCAGCCCGTGCGTCGGATCGTGGTGGTCGAGCACCTTGTAGTCCAGGTAGTTGCCACCCATCCCGATGGTGAGGAGTCCAACCGCTCCATAGAGCAACAGACCCGCGGCGACGAGGATCTCGATGGTCCTGAACGAGACCACCTTCTTGAGCTTGTCGAGGCCGAAGATCAGGCCGTACAGGATGAAACCCGCGGCGCAGATGACCCCCGCCTGGAAGCCGCCGCCCGGACCGAAGTCTCCGTGAAACTGCACGTACAACGCGAACAGCAGGATGAAGGGGATGCACGCCTGCGCGACCACGCGCAGCACGATCTTCTCGCGCATCCGCATGGGTGTCTTCATCGGGGATCCTCCGGCGCGGCGCTCTCGTCCTCGCTCTTGCGCTTGCGTCCCGGCACGAGCAGCAGCAGCACGCCGATGGCGGCGGTGAAGATCACGGCGGTCTCGCCGAGGGTGTCGTAGCCCCGGTAGCTGGCGAGCACGGCGGTGACGACGTTCGGCAGCTTGAACTCCTCTTTGGTGCCCTTGATGTAATCGGGGGCGACATGGTGGTGGATCACCGCGTTGCCGGCCGCGGGCTCGGGGCCGGTGCCCGGCGAACCGTAGGGCGGCATGTCGAGCGTGCCGTAGATCAGGGCGGCGCCCGTGAGCAGGACGACGACGAAGGGCAAGGTGCGCGTCGGCTGCTGGTTCTCGCGCTTTTCGGTGAGCGCCAGGGTGCCCAGCATGAGCACCGTGGCGATGCCGGCACCCACCGCCGCCTCGGTGAAGGCGACGTCGACGGCGTCCATGAGGGTGAACAGTCCCGCCGAGAGCAGGCTGAACATACCGGTCAGCATGGCCGCGGCGAACAGGTCGCGGAGCCGGGCGATGACCACGGCCGTCGCCAGCAGGAACAGGAACAGGAGGGCCTCAATCGGGAACGGCATCGCCATCCTCCGGTTCAGGGCTAGGCTCGTCTTCCACGTCGGCCATGGCGGCGGCCACCTGGGAGGCGATGTCGGGGCCCTCGTGCACCTCGACGCCGTCCGCGTAGGCCGCCTTGAACAGGGCGTGTCCGGCCGTCGGACCCACCAGCCACAAGAAGCCCAGGATGATCACCAGCTTGACGCCGATCAGTGCCGTCGGAGCCTGCAGCATCAGTCCCAAAAGGACCAGGCCGGCGCCCATGGTGTCGGTGACGCCGGCGGCGTGGGTGCGCGCATAGAAGTCGGGCATGCGCAAAAGGCCGATACCGCCGATCACGCAAAAACCGGCTCCGGCGACCAGGAAGATCCAGCTGGCGCTTTCCATGGCGACGGTCACAGCAGCCCCCTGTGGTCGTCGCGACCGAGACTGCCGAAGCGCGCGAACTTGAGCACCGCGATGGTGCCGATGAAGTTGACCAGCGCGTAGACCAGGGCCAGGTCGAGGAACTCAGGGCGACCGGCCAGGAAGCCAGCCACGGCGATCAACAGCACGGTCTTGGTGCCGAACATGTTCACCGCGAGGATGCGGTCGTAGACGGTGGGGCCTCGCACCGCCGCCACCAGGGCGAGCAGCATGGTGACCAGCACGCCGACCATGGCCGCGATGAACATCAGTCCTCGGCCTCCAGGGCGCTGACACGTCGGCCCATGTCACCACTCAGCACGCCGTCCGCGGCTTCCTCGGTGAGCGCGTGGACCATGATCCGGTTCTTGCGCACGTCCAGGCTGATGGTGCCGGGCGTCAGGGTAATGGAGTTGGCGTACAGC
>JABSRK010000505.1 GCA_013213915.1 Planctomycetota bacterium | reverse complement strand
GCGCGCGGAATCGTTGAGAGTTCCAGCCCCCATCCACACCCGCGGCTAGAATCTCTACGGGCCCTCTCCCCGACAGTTCAACTGGAGTCCCTTGATGCCACGTCTGTCCCTCGCCCTGGCCTGCGCCCTCACGCTCGTTCCGGTCGTCGCCGCCCAGGGTTGCGACGGGAATGGTCACGCCACCCTCGACGTCGGCGTCGGCACGCTCGGCGGGACCCTGACGCCGACGCTGACGGCGGCCCCGGGCGCACCGTTCACCTGGCTCGTGGACGTCGCTCCGGGAGCCCTGACCTTCCAGGGAATAGGGACCGCGTGCATTGCCTTCTCGACCGCTCATTTCTCCCTCGCTGACGGCATCGTCACGGGCGCGCCCACGATCCCAGCGTCGGGGATCTTCACCACGAGCGTGGTCCTCCCGTCCCTCCCGGCCCTGCTCGGTGTCCCCTTCTACTCGCAGTTCGGCGCGATCGACAGCTCCGCCCCCGGCGGCATCGCCCTGTCGAACCCGCGCTCCGTCCTCTTGACGCTGCCCGATAACTTCGTCGGGAGCCTGGGAACCCTGGCCGGCTTCGGAACGGCACTGCATCGGTCCACCGCCTTCGGGAACGGGCGCTACGTATTCGTGTCCGGCGGAGGTGCGGGCAGCCTGCTCTCACCGACGCCTGGGATGACGACTGCCATCTATGACAGCTACACGCACACATTCCAGGCAGGTCCCAACCTGTCGGTTGCGCGCGTCCTGCACACCGCGACCGCACTGACTGACGGACGTATCCTCATCACGGGCGGCCTTGACGGCGTCGCGACCTTCAACTGGGGCGATGCCGAGATTTTCGATCCGTCCACCGGCACCATGACGTTGCTCACCTCGACCATGCAGGGACCCCGTGGCGGGCATACGGCCACGCGGCTCGACGATGGCCGCGTCCTGATCACCGGCGGAAATACGGTCTTTGCCGGGGCCGCGGGCGCGCCGTCGATTCAGATCTACAACACGGCCCACGCGCAGGTCGACATCTTCGATCCGACGACCAACACGTTCACTCCCGGCCCCAACATGGTGGAGAAGCGGGCTGGCCACAGCGCTGTGAAACTGCCCGACGGCCGCGTGCTCGTGGCTGGCGGTGTAAGCGACGGCACCATCTTCCCGATCGTCAACATCCCGGTCCCCGTGTACGCCCAAGCGGGGGAAATCTACGACCCGACGACCAACTCGTGGTCGCCGACGGGGGTTCTCTCCTTCGACCGCTTCATCGGCAACATGGAGGTGCTCCCGTCCGGGAACGTGCTGTACTGCGGCGGCGCCAACGGACTCCTCTTGTCCTCCACCAACACGTCGGACTACTGGGATGCATCCAGCAGTACGTGGTCCTCTCCAGGTGCCATCAACCTGCCGAGCGACGTGGCGTTCGCCGCCTCCGCGGTGCTCGCCGACGGAACCGTCGCGGTAACGGGCGGGGGCTCGGGGGTCGCAGCCATGTTCACCGCCGCGGCCCAGGTGGTCCGCTTTTCCGAGACGACGTTTACATGGACGGCGACGGCGTCGCTCCCGACTGCGCTCGTCAGCCACACCATCACCATCCTGCCCGACGACTCGTTCCTTCTCGTGGGCGGCGCGGACCCCGCTGGGGTCGCTCAATCCAACGGTTACGTGTGGAACCCCTACTAGCAGCCTCAGCGGTGGTCCCAGCGGTGTAAGATGGCGACGTCGCCCAAATGGCATTGCCGTTGATTGGAGTGTCTCCAATGCACCACGCGCTCACCTTCGTCGCTGTTGTTTTCATCGCGACCGTCTTGCCCGCGCAAGGCTGCGGCGGGCAGGGCTCTGCCACCTTGCAGGTTCCGGTCGCGTTCCTGGGAGGCAGCATCACTCCGGCTCTCAGCGCCAGCCCGGGATCACCGTTCATCTGGTACGCGGACTTCGCCCCCGGACAGGTCACCTTGCCCGGGATCGGTACTTCGTGCCTCGCCATGTCCCCGTCCCTTTGGGCCGTGGTGGACGGTCTCGCCGGCGGCGCGCCGCCCATGCCGGCATCCGGCGCATTCAGCCTTCCCATCAGCCTTCCTTCCACCCCCTCGCTGTTCGGCGCGATCATCTATACGCAGTTCGGTGCGCTGGACGCCACCGCGCCGAACGGTGTCGCCATCTCCAATCCCGTGTCCGTGCAGCTCACCATCCCCAACCACGCGCTGCCGACGGTGGGCAACCTTGGCGGATTCGGTACGTCCCTGCACCGCGCCGTGCCCCTCTCGAACGGGCGCTACACCCTCATCTGCGGCGGTGGCAGTGGCAACCTGACGGCTCCGACCCCGTCCAA
>JABSRK010000504.1 GCA_013213915.1 Planctomycetota bacterium | reverse complement strand
CCCGACCTGATGCTGCGGACGGCCAGGGCCTTCATTCGTCGCAACCGGGAACAACCCTTCTTTCTGTACCTGCCGTTCGTCGAGCCGCACGTAGCCATGCAGCCGCCCCAGGCGTGGGTCGATCAGTATCCGAAACAGTGGGACAGCAAGCCCTACCTCGGGCAGAAGAGCTACCTCCCCCATCCGCGACCGCGCGCGGGCTACGCCGCCATGATCAGCGACCTCGACGAGCATGTGGGTTCCGTCGTCGGCCTGCTGGACGCCCTCGGCTTGTCGGAGCGCACCCTCGTCATCTTCTCGAGTGACAACGGGCCCACCCACGATGTCGGCGGGGTTGACACGGAGTTCTTCAACAGCGCAGGCCCCCTCAGGGGCCGCAAGGGCAGCGTCTATGAAGGCGGTCTCCGCGTCCCCATGATCGCGCGATGGCCAGGGAAAGTGCGGGCCGGGTCCCAGAGCGATCACATCTCCGGATTCCAGGATCTCCTGCCCACCCTGGCCGAACTTGCGGAGCGGCCGGTACCGAAGGGAGTCGATGGGGTCAGCTACTTGCCTACCCTCCTGGGGAAACCGGGGCAGGAGCAGCACGATCACCTGGTCTGGGAGTTTTTCGGGTACCGAGGGCAACAGGCTGTACGGGCCGGGAGGTGGAAGGCTGTACGCCAGGGCCTTCATGGCGGCAACACCACGGTGGAGCTCTACGACCTCGACCGCGACCTCGCCGAGGCGCACGACATCGCGGCCCAGCACCCGGAGATCGTGAACCGGCTCACGCGCGTCATGGAGAGCGTCCGCGTCCCAAACAAGGACTTCCCCATCAAGATGCTCGACGGATAGGTCAAGGAAAGACGTCGGATCGCGGCCCCCACGTCGCCACCGAACAACAGACGGAGCTCCGGATCGATCGGCGGGCAATCGACGCAACGCGTTTCCGCGCGCCCCGTTAGGGCTGTAGATTCGGCTCCCTTCCTCTTGAATAATCCATGCCGCCCGCTTAGAAATGGACTAATGGACTTCCGCGCCACGAACCTCGCTCTTATCGGCTGCTTCCTCCTGATCGCGGGGGGAGCAGCGGCGACGATCGTGTAGGCGCGCAAGACTCCGCCAAGCACGAACTCGAAGCCCCGCTCCCCAGACCACGGGGGGCGGGGTTCTTCTTTTGCCCGACGCAAGGACACGCCATGGAACCGGACGAGACACAGCCCCAGGACGAGCCCGAACAGGAGCGTCCACCGGAAGAGCGCGAGGACACCGGCACGGCGACCGCGCCAATTCCACTCAACGACCTCTTCGACCTGGCTGAAGCGATACGCGTCTCGAGCCGATTCGCCGCGGGATAAGACCATGCCTAACGATCGCGTCCACATCTTCGACACCACGCTCCGCGACGGCGAGCAATCCCCCGGCGCGTCCATGACCACCCCGGAGAAACTCCGCGTTGCAGGGGCTCTGGCCCGCCTCGGCGTCGACGTGATCGAGGCGGGATTCCCAGCAGCTTCGCCGGATGACAAGAACGCCGTCAGCGAAGTGGCGCAAACCGTCGGCAGCCATTCCGACGACGGCCCGCCGCCCATCATCGCCGGTCTCGCCCGCGCCACGCGTGGCGACATCGACGCTTGCTCGGAGGCCCTGGTCGCGGCCGCCCGCCCCCGGATTCACGTGTTCATCGCGACCTCCCCCATTCATCGCGAGCACAAGCTCCGAATGTCCCGCGACGAGGTGCTGGCTCACACCCGCGAAGCGGTGGCGTATGCCCGCGAACTCGCCGACGATGTGGAATTCAGCGCCGAAGACGCGGGACGCACCGAGCCCGAATTCCTGTACGAAATCGTCGAGGCCGCCATCGACGCCGGGGCCGGCGTCATCAACATCCCCGACACCGTCGGCTACACCCTCCCGGACGAATTCGGCGGACTCATCGCGAATATCGGCACCGAGGTCCGGGGCGCCGAGCGCGCCATCATCTCGGTCCATTGCCACGATGACCTGGGCCTCGCCGTGGCCAACACGCTCGCCGGCATCCGAGCGGGGGCCCGACAGGCGGAGGGCCCCATCAACGGCCTCGGCGCCCGCGCCGGCAACGCATCACTGGAAGAGGTCGTCATGGCGATTCGCGCGCGCCACGACCAGTTCGGCCTCGACACGGGCATTGAAGCGACCGAACTGGTCCCCACTTCGCGCCTGGTCAGCCAGGTCACCGGTATGGCCGTGCAGGCCAACAAGGCCATCGTCGGCCGCAACGCGTTCGCCCACGAAGCCGGCATCCATCAGGATGGCGTCCTGAAGCTCCAGCAGACGTACGAGATTATCAGTCCCGAGT
>JABSRK010000503.1 GCA_013213915.1 Planctomycetota bacterium | reverse complement strand
TCCTCGAGAGCCCTCCTATTCTTCAAGCATGAGACGGCTCCTTCAAGCTGCCCTGGCAAGTCATGTCCATGATCCTCTGGCAGGAGGGCCCCCCGGGCCAGCTCTCGGAGGCCCGGATCCTGGATCAGATCCACCAACACGCCGGTCTGGCCCCCGATCCGGTCCTTCTCCTCGAGGGCGAATTCCGCGAGCCGCTGCACCCGAGGCTCCCAGATCCCATCCCCGTCCTGGAGGCCCGGATGGGTCGCCAGGCCGGGCTCGTTGACCAGGGCCTCGAGCACCTCCTTGTGGGGCGCGTCCAGGGGCGGTGAGCCCGCTCCGTCTGCCTCGGCCGACCTCTCCGGCCGCCGGGCCGGTCGGCGGCGTTCGCCGGCACGATAGCGGGCCGTGGCATCGCGGAGGACGTGAATGGAGAGCCCGAGCCGGTCGGCAACCCGCTCGAGCACGAGATCCCTGCCCAGCGGATCGGCGATCGCCGCCGCCGCCCGGATCAGGCCGCCCGCCGCCTTTCGGCGACCGCCCAGGCTCTTCAGATCGTGCCGCGCCGCGCTGCGGTCGAGCAGGAAGTCGAGCAGATCGATAGTGACGTTGAGCAGTTCCTCTTTGCCGTCTCGACCACGTTCCTTGAAAAAATCGCAAGGGTCCTGGCCCTCGGGCAAGACCGCCACCTTGATGTCCAGGTGCCCCGCCTCCAACAACAGCATGGTGCCGCGCTCCGCAGCCTGCAGGCCGGCGGAGTCGCCGTCGTAGACGAGGATGGTCCGCTCCGAATACCGCGACAACACCCGCGCGTGCTCGGGCGTCAACGCCGTGCCGAGGGTCGCGACGGCACCCTTCACACCCACCTGCTCACTCATGACGACGTCGGTGTAGCCCTCCATGACGAGAACCGCCTCATCGCGGGGGTGCTGACGCAGCCGATCGATGGCGAACAGAGTCTTTCCCTTCTGGAAGATCTCCGTTTCGGGGCTGTTCAGGTACTTGGGCTCGGACCCGTCGAGGGAGCGCGCCCCGAAGGCGACAACCCGCCCCATCGCATCCTTGATAGAGAATGAGAGCCGGTCCCGGAACATGGACCAGTGCCCGGGACGCTTGACTCCGGGCTTGGCGAGGCCAGCCTTCTCGAGCAACGTCGGCGCATACCCGGCCTCATTGGCGCGTCCCACCAGGGTCGTGAAGCCGTCGGGTGCGTAGCCGATCCCGAACTCGCGGATCATGTCTTCGCTGATGCCGCGGCTCATAACGTAATCGTGACAGCCGCGACCCTCCGGAGTGTGGAGCATCCGACAGAAGTACTCGTGCGCCCACTCGTGCACTCGGTAGAGCTCGGCACGCGAGGACCGCCGCGCCGTCCCCTGGCCGGCATCGGCCTCGAGCGTGACGCCGGCCTTGTCTGCGAGCAATTCGAGCGCGTCCCTGAAGGCGACCCGCTCCATCTCCATGACGAAGTCAAACACGCCGCCCCCCACACCGCACCCGAAGCAGTGGTACGTCTGCCGCGCTGGATTGACGACGAACGAGGGCGTCTTCTCTTCGTGGAACGGGCAACGCGCCTTGAAGTTGGCGCCCGATCGCCGCAACGGAAAATAGGACCCGATGACCTCGGCGATGTCGGTTCGGGATCTGACTTCCTCTACGGCTTCCTTGCTATACACGGCGGCGGATCCTATCAGCCTCGCCCGACGGCGAGGGCGTACAGACGTTCGATGGCGTCAGGCGCCGCAACATCGATGCGATCGTCGCCACTCAGCCCGACACGCTCGAGCAGCCGATCGACGTCAACGAGGCGGAGATCGCCTTCCCCATCCGGGTTCAGAGCTCTCGGAATGGTGTTCCTCAGCGCCTTTCGTCGCCCCTGAAACAACCGCCTCGCGAACGCCACCGTCTCTCGCAACGGCACCTGCCGCGCGGGTGCACGGTCCAACCGCATCACCGCCGACTCGACCTGTGGACGGGGCCAGAACGCCGCCGCCGGCACTGACGCGACCCGCGTCACATCCCAGGCGAGCCCGGCGAGGAAGCTGAGAGGTGAGTAGTCCTCATCCCCCGGGCCGGCGCACAAGACATCGCCCACCTCATCCTGCAACGTGACCACGAGACGCTCGGGCGGCGTCGGATACAGGGCGCACGCCGACAGAAACGGGCTCGAGACCTGGTACGGGAGGTTCGCGCACACCTTCCAGCTGGACGTCCCACGGAGCGCGGCGTCGACCTCTGGGGCAAGGGCCGACTTCTTCTCCATCACGTCAATCCGGAGGATCCGCAAGTGGGGCTCGGCGCCCAGGAACTCCGCGACGATCTCGGCCAGACCAACATCGACCTCAACGGCG
>JABSRK010000502.1 GCA_013213915.1 Planctomycetota bacterium | reverse complement strand
CGCGGCCACCTGAAATGTCGAAGCACGCGCCGGTCGCGAACCCGCACTCTTCACTCGCCAGATACTGCACGAGCGCAGCGACCTCCTCCGGATGTCCCGTTCGACCCACGGGGATCTTGGACACCATGTAGTCGATGGTCTCCTGGGAGACCTGATCGAGCATGGGTGTCTGGATGACGGCGGGGGCAATGGAGTTCACGCGGATGCCGGTGTCCGCGCCCTCCTTGCCGAGGGACTTGGTCATGCCAATGACGCCCGCCTTGGATGCGGAGTAGGGACCCAGCTTGGGGTTCCCTTCCTTCCCCGCAATGGACGCGATGTTGACGATGCGCCCGTAGTCCTGCGCGCGCATGGGGCGCAGCGCCTCCCGGTTGCAGAGCCAGACGCCGGTCAGGTTCACGTCCAGGACGTTGCGCCACTCCTCCGCCGACGTCTCCCACGCGAACGCGTTGCGCCCGACGATGCCGGCCGAGCAGACGAGGATGTGATAGCCGCCGAGCTCAGCCACCACGCGGTCCGTTGCCGCCCCCACCTGCTCGTCGGACGTGACATCGAGCGCGCATCCCATGGTCTTCGCACCCGTGTCCGCCGCGAGCTGAGCGGCGGCGGCGGCGCACTCGTCGGCGTCCAGGTCCCACACGGCCACGGACGCGCCCGCCCGGCAGAGCCGCTCGGAAACGGCGAGGCCGATGCCACGGATACCTCCGGTAACGACCGCGACCTTGCCTGTGAGATCAAACATGACGTTCTACATTGCTCCGTTGCGCACGCGAGCCGACGGTCCCGGCTCTTTCGGGTCCAAAATTCTCGCAGCCGGACCTCCGTTCGTAAAGGACGGCCGCCTCGCGAACCGGCAGGCGGGTCAGCGCCGGTTCCAGTAGATCTTCAGGTTGTGGGTGTCCCGCCCGGCGGCGATCACGTCCGGCTTGCGGTCGCCGTTCAGGTCCGCGACGCGCAGGTCCTCGCACGCCATGCCGTTCCTGTCGATCCAGTGCATGGTCCACGCGTCGCCGGTGGCGTCGGGCACGTACAGGCGCACGCCGACCTCCTTGGCCTGGTTGCGGCCGCGCCAGCCGACGACCACCTGGTCGCGGCCGAGTCCGAGCACGTCGGCGCACGCCAACGCGTGACCCTGGGAGAGATCGTCGGCGAGCACCGTGCGCAGCGGAGGCTTGCCATCGCGAAGGCGATAGACGGTCGCCCGCGGGCCGTGCATGGGCTCGATCACGGCGACGAAGCGCTCGCCCGAAGGGAATCTGCCCAGACGCACCTCCCCGGCGCCCCCGTGTGCGTCGTCCACCAGCCGCCGCCGCTTCCATTTGGTGGCACCGGGGTCCAAGAGGAAGACACCCTCACGGGACGCCACCAGCAGCTCGTCCCCATAGTCTTCGTACCAGCTGACCACGTCGAAGTTGTGGGTCATGTGCAGGGTGTCGTCCAGGACATCCGTCACCCACGTCCCTCCTTTGCGAAAGTGTGCCGTGATCTTGACGCCGTCGCCCTTGCCTCCGCGGTTTCCGCGCCCGTGGAGCGGAACCACCACAAGGGCGTGTCCGCCCGCTCCGAAGTGGATCCAGCGCATGCGATGAACCGTCGGCTCGTGGGGCAGCTGCTGGGTCTTCCAGTGTTTCGCGTCGTCCGCGGGCCGACCCAGCACGTGCACGCTGCCGCTCTTCTTTGAGTCCGTGGTCTCCCCCGGATTCCACTGTCCGCCCACAGCAACGTCCACCTTGCCGTCGCCGTCGATATCCTGCGCGGCGATGCAGACGTGGTCGCGCTGGGTGAGCCGGCCGGTCAGCTCACGCTTGCTCCAGTCGGGGTTCCGGTACCAGAACGTCCGCTGGCGATCGACGAGGAGGATGTCCGGCTTCTTGTCCCCATCCACGTCGCCGATGGCGAGGCCGTAGCCGACGCCGACCTTGGAGTCGATGACCTGGGCTTCGAAGGACTGGCCCGCCGCCCACTGGACGACGAGGACGAGGCAGTACAGGATCCGGATGGCGCACATGACGCGCAGTCTACTCCCCGGGGAACGACCATGGAGCAACGCACTCTCG
>JABSRK010000501.1 GCA_013213915.1 Planctomycetota bacterium | reverse complement strand
CAGGCGCATCTGGTGGTACCGACCGATGAACCACGTCGCCAGCACGAGCTTTCCGGCGAGCGCTCCGAACGCGAACTGGAGGTACGCCCAGTCGCCGCCGTACGACGCGGCCGGGACGGCGATATAGGTCGCCGCAGAGAGCTCTGTCGCCACCATGGACAGGAAAGCAGCCCACGCGGGGATACGGCGTCCCCCGAGGAACAGATCCTCCGTCGTCTGGTGGCCGCGACCGGTGCGCCAGCCGATCCACAACACCACGGCCGCGTACGCAGCCATGACCACCCAGTCCATTGCCTCCACGAGCGCAGCCTATCGGGGCTCGTTCGACACGGCTACAATCCCGCCCCATGTCGTCCGTCTGCGTGTTCTGTGGCTCACGAAAGGGCGCTCGCCCAGAATTCGAAAACGTGGCGAAGGAGCTGGGCCGCCTGCTCAGCGAACGTGGTCACGAACTCGTGTACGGCGGCGGGTCCATCGGACTGATGGGCGTCTGCGCCGACACCGTCCTCGCACACGGCGGCCAGGTCTTAGGCGTCATCCCCACGTTTCTGGACAAGGTCGAGATCGCGCACGAGGGCTTGCAGCGGATGGAGGTGACGTCCGGCATGATGCCCCGCAAGGAGCTCATGATCGAAGCATCGGACGGATTCATCGCGCTCCCCGGCGGCCTCGGGACCTTCGATGAGCTGCTCGAGGTCCTCACGTGGAAGCAACTCGGGCAGCTGGACGGCCCCATCGGCCTCCTCAACGCCGAGGGCTTCTTCCAGCCCTGGTTCGGGCTTGTCGATCACCTGGTCCGCGAGAAGTTTCTGGACCCTGAGGCCCGTGAACTGTTGGTCGTCAACGAGACTCCATCGGGGCTCCTGGACGCAATGGGTCTCTAGGGACCCAGGCATTCGAATCGAAATGCCTGGACGCTCCGCCCTGGGCAGCGCGGCTTGCTCAGTCAGCCGCGTCGGGCAGACCGTTCGTGGCACGCAACCCGAGCATCAGCGGGATCGAGGCCATGCCTTGCGGCACCGTGTATCGATTGCCCTCGATCCGATGCATGCCCTCGAAGAGCTCACATCCGTTGGCGTGGGGATACTCTCGAATCACATCGAGTTCCATGCCAGCGTCGATGAGAGACTGGATGATCGAGGCGACCGTCCATTGGAAGCTGAACGCCCGCTCCGGGTTCTGGAACTCTCCGACGCCCGGCTCGAACCCGGAAGGGGCCAGGGCGTCGCCCACGTAATCGGACACGCCATCCGAATCGGAAATTGGTTCAGACACAAAGTAGGAGTCGCCGGCCAGTCCGGCTTTGCTCAGGCTCCAGACCAACGGATGGAACTCGATGCAAACAAGGCGGCCGCCAGGATTGAGAATGCGCACAATGCCGCGCGCCCATCGAGCCAGATCGGACAACCAACCGACACAGCCGTAGCTGGCGAATGCGATGTCAAAACGAGCGTCCGTCGATTCCAGCCAATCGAAGAGATCGGATCGCACAAATTCGCACTTGATGCCTGTCGTCTCCGAGAGGCCCTGCGCGACGTCGATGGCGGCATCCGAGATGTCCACTCCGGTCACGTCCGCTCCCAGGCTGGCCAGAGACAGAGAGTCCTATCCTCAGTTGCACTGAAGATGGGCAATACGCTTGCCGACTATATCGCCGAGCAACTCCCGTTCGTCGGGAAACAACGTGCTGCCGCCTTCTGCCAGGAACCCCCCCTGGTCACGCTTGTGGCTGTTGTGCGCCGCCGCCGCCGCATTCCAGGACTTCCTGTTCTGTTCGTGCATGGCACGCCAATCGGCAGTCATGGGCACACCCTAACGGCTCGGCACCGACAGCACGGCTCAGAGGCGGCGGGGCCAGACGAGGGCCTGCACCAGCATGGCGCCGTACCGCGCCCACGCTGCCTCGGTGTCCAGCCCATCCGCGGAGCGAGGTAGTTCCAGGGTGATGATCGGACGGCCCAACGTCAGACCGACCCATGAGCCGAACGACCCCGGGAGGCTGCCGATCCGCTTCGCTTGGAGCCCGGACAGAACGGACATGGCGCGGGCCAGCTCTTCGCCGGGCCCGTCCCAGTCCACGCACGCGACGGGCTGGTGGATGCTCACGACCCGATCCGGGTTGTACCGGTACACGAGGTCGCGCAGCGTCCGCGACTCCGGCTCGGACAGGGGGCGCGATCCGTGGCGACGCGTCGGGCGAAAGTTGTCGGCCGGGAAGTTGCGGTTCAGATCGACGCCGTTGACGTTGGTGCGACGGTTCGTCCCCATCCCGTCCGGATTCGCTACGGAGACCAGGACGAGCCGACGCCCCCAGACCACCTCGGGGCGCGCGCCCCCCACCCGCTCG
>JABSRK010000500.1 GCA_013213915.1 Planctomycetota bacterium | reverse complement strand
GGATGGGCTCCCGGCAGGTACGCCGACCCTGCACCTCCGCTGGCGAATTCCCTCGAGCGGCCCCGCGTGTGGCCTCGGGCCGGATCTCGTGGTGCTCCTGGGAGCGGCGTGGGTCGCGCGACGCCGACGCGGCCTGCTTGTACTGACACGATGACTGCCATAAGATGAAGCCCAACGGGAGGCTTTCGAATGGCGCATGACATCGTGATCCGGGGCGGACGGCTCGTCGACGGAACCGGCAAGCCATCCACCGAGGGCGACGTCGCCATCAGCGACGGCCGCATCACGGGCGTGGGAAGCGTGGATGGCATCGCCAAGCGCGAGATCGACGCGCGGGGCATGACCGTCACCCCGGGATTCATCGACGTCCACACCCACTTCGACGCCCAGATCGGCTGGGACCCGATGCTGACGCCGGTGAGCTGGCACGGCGTCACGACGGCCATGATGGGCAACTGCGGCGTCACCTTCGCCCCGTGCCGTCCGCACGATCGCGACACCCTCGCGGGCATGATGGAGACGGTCGAGGACATCCCGAAGGAAGCGATCCTCGGCGGCCTCCCCTGGGACTGGGAGGACTACGGCGGCTATCTCGATGCGATCGAGCGGCTGAACCCGGCCATCAACATCGCCGGATTGGTCGGTCACTCGGCCGTCCGGTACTACGTGATGGGCGACCGCGCCGTGGAAGGCCAGCCGACACCCGAAGAGCGCAAGCAGATGGCCGAGGTTGTCGCGCAGTCGATCGACGACGGCGCCATCGGATTCTCGACCAACCGCTTCGCGCCCCACAAGGGGCCGGACGGGAAGTCGATCCCGGGCACGTTCGCGGAGCCCGAAGAGCTGCACGAGATTGGCCGCGTCGTCGCCGAGCGCGACGCGTTGCTCCAGGCCGTGGGCATCCGGCCGAAGGGCATGCGCAAGCTCGCGGCCGAGACGAAGGCGCGCGCGCTCTTCAGCTTCGGCGTCTTCGGTCCCACGCCCCTCGCGGGCCGGTGGTTCAGTCACCTGCTCGATCGCGCCAACCCCGAAGGCAACGACGTGACGATGTGCACCCACGTCCGCGGCTCCGGCTTCGTGCTCGGGATGCAGTCGCAGATTCCGCCGGTCAAAGGCACCCAGTGGGACGCCCTGCGAGCAGCGGACTTCGAAGGGCGCATGAAGATGATGCGCGATCCCGAGGCCTGTGCCGCACTCACGGCAGAGGCGCGCACGCAGCGTCGCTTCTCGTTCCTCGTGCGTCGCGTCTACTACATGGGCGAAGGCGCGCAGCCCGAGTACGCGATGCACCGGCGCGACAACCTCGCGAAGATGTCGGGCCAGGCGAACGAGCACTGGTCCGAGACCTTCTTCCGCCTTGCGCGCGAAACGAACGGGAAGGCGCTCTTCACCCTGCGCCTCTTCAGCTCGAACATGCCCGCCCTCGCGAACCTCATCCAGAATCCCAAGGTCCTTCCGGGCCTCGGCGACGCGGGCGCCCATGTGTCGCAGATCATGGACGCCGGCTGGGCGAGCTTCATGCTCTCCCACTGGGTGCGCGAGACAGGCACCTTCTCGATGGAAGAAGCGATCCGGCGCATGACGTCCGAGTCCGCGCGCGTCATGGGCCTGGCCGACCGCGGCGTGCTCGCGGCGGGCATGCGCGCCGACGTGAACGTGTTCGACGCCGACCAGGTCGCCGAATGCCACCCGGAGATGGTCCACGACTTCCCGGGCGGGGCGCCCCGCTTCATCCAGCGCGCGGTCGGCTACAAGGCCACGCTCGTGAACGGCGAGGTCAGCCTGATCGACGGCGAGCACACGGGCGTGCGTGCCGGTCAGGTCCTGCGCCACGCGAACGCGCGTCGGAAGCCCCAGGTCCAGGCGGCGGCCTCCTGATCGCAGGCCCGACGGCGGCCGCCGTCGCCGTATCCGCCCCACGGAGACCCCGATGACCGATGCTGCCCCTCGTCCCATTCTGCATGGTTCGAACGTTTCGCCGTTCGTCCGCAAGGTGCGCGTCGCGCTCGCCTTCAAGGGGATCGAGGTGGACCAGGTCCAACAGATCCCCTTCGGCGCGCCGCCCGAGTACGTGGCAAAGAGCCCGCTCTCCAAGATCCCGCTCTGGGAAGAGGGCGATCTCCTGCTTCCCGATTCGTCCGTGATCTTGAGCTACCTCGAGCACCGCTACCCGGCCCCGCCGCTGCTCTCCGCGGAGAGGACGAGCTCACCCGCTTCGACGAGGGCGGGGTAGCCGGTCGCCGAGGCTTCGGCGACGAGCCCGGTGCAGAGTTCACCCACCTGCTTGAGGTTGCCCTGAAGCTCTGCGTCCTGCAGGTCGTCGATCCGCTCCGCGAGCCCGATCACGAAGCC
>JABSRK010000050.1 GCA_013213915.1 Planctomycetota bacterium | reverse complement strand
CACCTGGGGGTCGAGCAAGCGGGCGTTCTCGAAGAGACCCGCGAGGCGACGACGCGCCTGCCGCAACTGCCCCCTCTCAAGGTGCAGATCGGCGAGCTTGAGCGTCGCCCAGCGGCACGCAAACGGCGAACCCTCGGAAGCCGAGAGCACTTGCTCGAGCAAGGCCACGGCCTCCTCTTCCGCACGAGTGGCCAGCAGTTCGGCGACGATGTCCCACGCGCGCCCGAGTCCCGCTTCCGGCTGCGTCCCACTTAGCTGGTGCCAGACGGCCTCGTACGCCGGTTCATCCGAAGCGGCGAGCGCCACGGCCGCGACGTCGTGCAGGGCGGTGCGCTGTTCCTCTGGCACGCCCGCGAGAACGACCTCGCGGCTGATCGCGCTCGGCATGTGCCACCGGTCGTCCCTGACGCGCACGTATCCCCGTTGCCGAAGGGCGGCCAGCGCGGCGGGCACGTCGGCGACGTCGGACGCTACAGCGGCCAGCCGTTCGGTGTCAGCACCTCCCGGGAAGATGGACAGCACCTCGAGGACGCCGCGCAACTCGTCCGGACACGCGAGCAAGCGTGAGCGGACCACGGCCTCGAGCGACTGGGGCACCTCGCCGTCCCGTGGGCTCTCGGTCGCAAGTCTGCCCAGCAGCGTGCCGCTTCCGTGACCATGAAGCGGATGCGAACGGATGGTCTCGTTGACGAACAGAGGGATGCCTCCGGTCCGCGCATGAACGTCTGACAGGAGCGCGCTGGGTGTCGCCTCGGGCGCGACGAGTCCCCGGATCAACTCGCCGGTGTACCGCAGATCGAGAGGTGCGAGATCGAGTTGCAAGAAATGCCCGGACGCGCTCTCCGACTCGATGTACGTGCGGAGGCCGTCATCGATGTGGACGTCTGATCGGTACGTCATGACCAGCTCGACTGGCGCACGACCCGTCTCCCACACCTCGTGCGTGAGGCGACGCAGGAAGTGAAGCAGGAAATCGCGCGACGGGCGGTCGTACTGATCAACGTCCTCGAGAACCAGCACTGTGCGACGACGACGCACGAGACCGAGCACCGCATTGGTCAGCCGGTTGAGGCGGCCGAGACGCTCACGCCCCTCGACGGGGTCTTCCTCGGCCACCGCGCCGGCAAGCCGCCGCAGGCGATCGAGCAAGGTCTGGATCGGCTGCAGTGTCCCGACCGGAGAAGGCGCGGGCTCTACCCGCAACACGTGAATCCCCGCGATGCGCCACTCGCGCGCGGCTTCTTCGACGAGTCGCGACCGTCCGACCCCAGGTGTGCCCTGCACGATCACGACGGGACGGCGACCACGCCGCCGAGATTGCGGCGGCAACGCCTCGAGCAGCCCCTCCAGCTCGGGGCGGCGACCGCTGAACGGCGGGTGCGACAGGATCGCGGTGCGGGTCGCAAGCGACTCCTCAGGCCAACGCGTACCACACGCTCGGAGGCGATGGATGACCGTGCGCGCGTCCGCCGGTCGGTTCTCCGGATCGGGGTCGGTCAACTCGCGGACCAGATCACGTAACCAATCGGGTACGGCGTCCCCGGGATCGAGCCCTTCGGCCGGACGTTCCGTCGATACGGGGCGCCCCGTGAGGAGCTCGTGCAGGGTGACCCCGAGCGAGAACAGGTCTGACCGGCCGTCCGGCACCGGGCCCGCGCCCATGGCCTCGCGGGAGGCATAGGGGGGCGTGCCCCGGCCGATGGCGTTCTCAGGAAACGCCGCCAGATCAAGATCAACGAGGGTCGTCCGCCCCGACGCACGGTCCCAGAGGACGTTGCGCGGCTTGACATCCAGATGCAACCAAGAGCGGGCATGGAGAAGGGACAGCGCACGGCACAGATCTACCGCGACCCCCACGACCTCATCGACGGCCAACGGTGCGAGGGCCTCTAGGGTCTGTCCTGGGGCGCGATCGCAGATGAGGATGGTCGCGTCGGCGGCGAGGTCGTAGCCGAAATCGCGCGCCCGCGGCAGCCCGGGATGGCGGAGCGACGACAGCAGCCGGTATTCGTGCTCGAGCCGGGCGGCCCGGGTCGCCGATGCCCCCCGCCCGGTCACCCGCTTGCACACGACGGACCGTTCAGGGTGTATCAGATCACGGACGGCCAGCACCTCGCCGTCCTGGCCGACATGCAGGGTATCGAACACCTCATATCGCCCAGCGACGATCTGAGAGTCGGAGGCCTCGGGTTCTGTTGTCGGGTCGCGATTGGTCGTCAAACGCTTCAACCCTCCCGTCTGAGTATAATCCCGCCCCGAGCGCTAGACGAGCGCGGTCCCATCCATCTCTCTCGGACAATCCACCCATGCCGGAGACCGTCTCCAAGGAGGATCTGCAGGACAGCCTGTTCCTGCTGGACGGGTCCGCCCTCGCCTACCGGTCCCACTTCGCCATGGCGCGGTCGAACCTGTCGTCCGGCGACGGATTGCCAACAGGGGCGACGTTCGGCTTCACCATGGAGTTGAAGCGGATCCTCGACCGGGTCAAACCGCGCTGGATCGCTCTCGTGATGGACACGGCGGCGCCCACGTTTCGGCACCGGCAGTTCCCCGACTACAAGGCGACCCGGGAGAAGATGCCCGACGACCTGGTAGAGCAACTCCCGTGGATCAAGGACGCGACCCGCGCCCTGGGCGTGCCCCTGCTGGAACTCGACGGATATGAGGCCGACGACATCATGGGAACGCTCGCTCGGCGGGCGGAATCCGACGGCAAGCGCGTGTTCCTCGTCTCCGGTGACAAGGACTTCATGCAGCTCGTCAGTGACAAGGTCCTCATCTACAACATCATGAAGCGAAACGTCGACCTCGAGATCCAGGGTGCGACCGAGGTCCAGGAGAAGTTCGGCGTCACGCCCGACCGGGTCATCGACGTGCTCGGTCTCATGGGCGACTCTTCCGACAACGTCCCCGGCATCCCCGGTATCGGCGAGAAGACGGCCAAGAAGCTCATCGTCAAATACGGCTCCATGGACGCCCTGCTGGAGAATCCTGGCGAGGATATCTCACCGAAGATCCGTGACGCCCTGCGGGAGAACAGGGAGATCGGGTTGCTGAGCAAACAGCTCGTGACCATCGATGTCGAGGTGCCGATCGACACGACGCTCGACGACCTGGAGTACGCAGGCCCCGACAGAAAATTCGGTCAAGAACTGTTCGCCAAGCTCGGGTTCCGACCCCTCGTCGAGGAGATGAAGGAGCGCACCGAGATCGCGGACGTGTCGTCCGACTACCACATCGTGCGCACGATCGGAGAACTCGACGCCCTGATCGAGCGGATGTCCGCGGCGCCCCTGTACGCAGTCGATACCGAGACCACGAGCCTGAAATGGCGTGAAGCGCGCGTCGTGGGCGTGAGCTTCGCGGACGCCCCCGGCCAGGCGTGGTACGTCCCCATGAACCTCGATCCGCCGATCATCGAAGATACCTTCGGGGCGTGGCGCGGGGAGGCCGTGCTCGAGCACCTGCGCCCCTTGCTGGAAGACCCCCGTCCAGCCAAATGCGGTCAGAACGTCAAGTACGACATGATGGTGCTGCGGGGCGCAGGCATACGGATGGCAGGCATCCGCACGGACAGCATGATCGCCGCGTATCTCCTCGAGCCCCAACTGCGGGAACGCAACCTCGACGCGCTGTCGTTACGGCATTTCGACCACCTGAAGATCAAGACGGAGGAGCTGATCGGCAAGGGCAAGAACCAGCTCACCATGGATCTGCTCCCGGTCGACGACGTGGGGATATACGCGTGCGAGGACGCCGATTTCACGTGGCGGTTGGCAGACTCGTTCCTTGGCCGCATGGAGGCCGAGGGGCTGCTCCCCCTCCACGATGAGATCGAGATGCCCCTCGTGGGGGTGCTGTGCGACATGGAGGAGGCCGGTGTCAGGGTTGACCGCGACCTGCTCAAGCAGATGGCCAAGGGGCTGCAGAAGCAGGCGGACGGGCTCGAGAAGCGCATCCGAGAAATCGCCGAGGACGACAACCTGAATGTGAACAGCCCGCGCCAGCTCGGAGAGTTGCTCTTCGAGCGCCTGAAGGTCCACCAGGACATCGGTTACAAGCCCAAAAAGACCAAGACAGGCTGGGCGACCGGTCAGGAAGTGCTGGAGGCCCTGTCCGAGCACCCCCTGCCCAAGCTGATCCTCGAGTACCGCAGCTTCACGAAGTTGCTGTCGACCTATATCAACGCCCTGCCGCTGCTAGTGGATGAGGAGGACGGCCGTATTCACACGTCGTTCAACCAGGCGATCGCCGCCACGGGACGCCTCTCGTCGAGCGACCCCAACCTGCAGAACATTCCGATCCGCACAGAAACGGGACGCAAGATCCGCGAGGCGTTCCTCCCTTCCAGGGACGGCTGCATCCTGCTCGCTGCCGACTACAGCCAGGTGGAACTCAGGATCATGGCCCACCTCTCAGGCGACGAGAATCTCATCCAGGCGTTCCGGGGCGGCGCCGACATCCACGCGGACACCGCTTCCCGCATCTTCGGCGTCGATCCCGCTGAGGTCGACGTGACCATGCGGAGCCGCTCCAAGGCCATCAATTTCGGGATCCTGTACGGGATGGGCCCGCAGCGGCTCGCGCGCGAAACCGGGCTCACACTCGAGGAGGCGAAGACCTTCATCACCCGGTACTTCGATGCCTTCCCTGCCATCAAGGGGTTCATCGACGGTTTGAAGGATTTCACCCGCTCGGAGGGCTACGCTCAGACGATCATGAAACGGAAGCGCCCGCTTCCAGACATCAACTCTTCCAACGGCATGCTCCGCAGCCAGGCAGAGAACATGGCCGTCAACACGCCGATCCAGGGCTCCGCCGCCGACATCCTGAAGATCGCCATGGTCCGGGTCGCCAGACGCCTGAAGGACGGTGGCTTCGAGGCCCGGATGATCCTGACCGTCCACGACGAGTTGGTCCTTGACCTTCCGGACGCAGAACTGGAACCGGTCCAGGCCCTGGTCGTCGAGGAGATGGAGGGCGCAGCGGACCTCAGTGTGCCTCTCAAGGTCCATGTGGGCGTTGGCGCGAACTGGCTCGAAGCCCACTAACGGAGCGCCGGCCGAAGCCTGTCCTCGTTCGTACCGACCCCGGTGGAATCCGCACCGCGACCACCTACAATCGCCAACGCGCGGCATCTTTGACGCTTTGTCTCTCGGACCTTGACCGGAGTTCCCTGCGTGGTCATCGGCAATTCTCACCATCGCGGCCGCCTCAGCCTCATCGCCTGCGAGGCCGGCAGACCGTTTGCCGCTCGTGTCCACGATCACTTGCGGGAGGCCGTCAAGGTCGTGGACGGCGAGACGGTGTCAGCCGCCCGCGAGAGCGAGGAGATCCGCTTCGCGAACGGCGAGATCAAGACGGTCATCAACGAGAACATTCGCGGCGACGACGTCTACGTCATCCAGTGCCTCGACGACCCGCTGTCGGACCGATCGGTCAACGACAACTACATGGCGCTGCTGACCGCCATCCACGCGGTTCACCACTCGGACGCCGACTCGATCACGGCGGTGATCCCCCAGTTCCCGTACTCGAGACAGGAGCGGAAGAAGGCTCGCGAGTCGATCACCGCCAGGCTGGTCGCAGCCCACCTCGAGGACGCGGGCGCCCACCGGGTCATCACCCTCGACATCCACGCGGAGGCGATCGAAGGGTTCTTCGAGCGGGCCCTCCTCGAAGACCTCCACGCGTCGAAGGAGATCATCAATTTCTTCCGGGACGTGATCCCCGCAAAGGACCTCGCGCAAAACCTGTGCGTCGTCGCGCCCGATACGGGCGGAGCGAACATGGCCCGCTACTATTCGAACCAGTTCGCGTGCGCGTTCGCGGTCGTCGACAAGGCCCGCGACTACTCCAAGACCTCGATCGTCGAGAGCATGCGCCTGGTTGGTGACGTGAAGGGAAAGAACGTCATCATGCCGGACGACCTCGTGGCGACGGGCGGGACCCTCATCAACGCATGCCGGCTCCTGAAGGAAAACGGCGCGGAAAAGATCTACGTCGCCTGTTCCCTCCCATTCTTCAACGATCCCGCCGTGGAGCGGCTGGCCAAGGGATTCGAGGAGGGGCTGTTCGAAATGGTCATCGGCACCGACGCGGTCTGGCACGGCGACGCGTTCCAGGCGCAGCACCCCTGGTACCGGGAAGTATCCGTAGCGCGTCTCTTCGCTCAGGTGATCCTCAACATCAACCACCGCCGCTCCGTCAGCGAACTCCTGCGGTAGGGCGGACTCCCGCCCCATTCGCTCCTCTCAGGATTCCGGGACGGGGTCACCCCGAACGGGCCTCACGAGAGTTGCGTGGGAGTCGGGGAAAGACACGCCGTTCAGCAAATTCAGCCGTACCTGGAGACGCTGGAGCGCCTTCTCCTGACCTCCGGCAACCGATAGGATTGCCAGGAAGACCCAGGCCTCGATGAATCGGAGCATGCGACCCATGCGCTCACAGACCGCTCTCGCCTCCCTCATGGCTCTGCTCGTTCTCGTCCCGTCCGCCCAGGCCGACGAGGTCATCAGGAAAGACGGCAAGACCGTGAAGGGCTTCGTCGTCGGACAGGACAGTCGCCTCGTGCGCATCCTGGACGCGAAGGGCCGAACCCATCGCATCGCCATGAAGGACGTGGACTCCATCCTTGAAGGCCCCGAGACGGGCGACAAGGGGACGGACGCGAAGCTGGAGGAGATCGACACCGACGACGCCGACGAGCTCGCGGAGGTCGCCAAGGCGGCGAAGAGCAGCGGCAACAAGGCGTGGAAGGTGGTCGCGATGATGGCCATCCGCGTCGATGAGGACCACCTGGAAGCCCACGAGTTGCTGGGGCACATCCTGGTGGGCGACGCGTGGTTCACGAGCAAGAAGAAGGCCGATACCGCGAGGAAGAAGCTCGTCGACAAGCAGATGAAGGAAGATGGCTTCCTCAAGTGGCGCGGCGGCTGGATCAGCAAAGAGGATCGCTCCCTCGCCACCAAGGACCCCAAGTCCTACGTCAAGGACGACAACGGCGTCTGGCGCAACAAGGCCGAGCTCATGCGCGAGAAGGGCTACGAGCTGGTCGGCGGCAAGTGGATCCCCGGCGGCACCAAGGAGGACAAGGCCGACCGCGCCAAGTTCAAGAAGCTCACCGGCGAGAACCTCTGGGTCGTCACCACCGACCACTTCCGGATCTACATGATGGAGGTCCCGCCGGACGAGGTCACCGCGATCGGCGAGCTCGTGGAGGAGACCTACGACTGGTTCCTCAAGCAGATGGACCTGCCGGAGGACACGAACGTCTTTCGGGGGAACAACAAGGCACACATGTGGGTCCTGAAGGACAGGCCCGCGGCCGTTACGTGGTTCAAGAACTACCGCAACCGGTTCAGTCTCAGCGATGGGTTCGGCAAGCTCGTCTCGCAGTCGGGCAACTGCTTCGGCGCAGGAGGCCTCATCGACGTCGGCACCCCGGAAGGGGGGCGGGAACGCCTGCGCCACCGGTTCGTCAACCACGCGGCCCAGTTCGCCCTGAGGTGGTTCTCCCCCGGGCTCAGATCAGCCGGCAAGGACAAGCGCGGGGACTTCTCCTTCTGGCTGTACGAGAGCTTCGGCGTCCACGCCGAACACGAGATCCTCGGCAACGGCGTGGTCGTTCACAGCACCCTCGCCAAGTACGGCGGCGAGGCGGGACGCGCGAACAAGGCATTCGAGACGAAGGACGCCAACGACCGCTGTGAGGGCTACGTGCGGAAGGGCGCGGACCCGCTCCTCAACATCGACAACCTCCAGGATCTGAACATGCTGTCAGGCGATCACATCGCCAAGGGTTACACCATTCTCCGCTGGCTGATGACCGACAAGCTGGAGGAGTTTCGCAAGTGGATCCGGGAACGCAACAAGATGAAGAGCCTGGACGCCCTCGCCAAGATCCTCGGCATGTCCCCTGCCGAGATCGACAAGAAGTGGCGGGAGATGGCCCAGGACGGGTTCTAGCTCAACTCGAGATACAGTAGGCGGCCGCCCTTCGAAAGGAGGGCGGCGCCCACCACCGGGGGTCCGGCATGCGCTCGCAGCCCGGACCTCCGGTTCTTCGTAGGATGTGCGCATGTCGCGCCTCATCTTGCTGCTCCTTCTCCCATCGTCACTCACGGCCCAGGCCCTTCCGAGCCCCGGAGAACACCTCGGCTATGACCTGGGATCACGCTTCACCCTGCACGCGAACCTCGTGACTTACACCCGGCTCGCGGCCGAGCGCTCAGACCGCGTCACCCTGACCGAGTACGGCAGGACCGCCGAGGGGCGTCCCCTGCTCTACCTCGTGGTGACATCTCCGAAGAACCACGCACGCATGGACGAGATCCGAGCCGCGAAGGCGAAGATCGCCGACCCGCGACGACTCGCCGACGGCGAGGACGCAGCAGCGCTCATCAACACGGCGCCGGTCGTGGTCTGGCTGTCGTACAACGTCCACGGCAACGAACCGTCGCCGTCCGAGGCCGCCATGAACGTCATCCACCGCCTGACGACGGCGGGCGACGACGAGACCACCAAGTGGCTTGACGAGGCGATCACGATCATCGATCCGTGCATCAACCCCGACGGACGCGACCGCTACGCTTACTGGTACAACGGCGTCAAGGGCCGCCAGCCGGATGCAGACCCCCAGTCCATGGAGCATCGCGAGCCATGGCCCGGCGGACGCTCCAATCACTGGTACTTCGATCTGAACCGCGACTGGGCGTTCGCGACGCAGGCCGAGACCCGGAGCCGCCTTCCGCACTTCGTGGCCTGGACGCCCCAGGTCCACGTTGACTTCCACGAGATGGGGTTCGAGAGCAACTACTTCTTCTTCCCGGCCGAGAAGCCGATCAACGCCAACCTCCCCGAGCACACCCTCAAGTGGGGCGAACGGTTCGGGCGCGGCAACGCGCGAGCCTTCGACGAGCGTGGCTGGGGGTATTACACCGCCGAGTCCTTCGACCTCTTCTATCCCGGATATGGCGACTCGTGGCCGAGCTTCAGCGGGGCCATCGGGATGACGTATGAGCAGGGAGGCCACAGCCGCGCCGGCGCGGCCGTTCGTCGCCGCGACCGCACAGTGCTGACACTCAAGCAGCGACTCGAGCACCATGAAGTCGCGTCCTACGCGACCATTCGCACCGCCGTCGAAGGACGGCGGGAGTTCATGGGTGACTATCAGCAATTCCGGGCATCCGCCGTGGAGGAGGGGCGCACGGGCCCGATCCGGTCGTTCCTGCTACCCCTCGGATCCGACCCCGGACGCGTCGACGCCCTCGTCAACACGCTGCTGCTCCAGGGCATCGAGGTCCGCCGCACCGACGCGCCGGTCACGCTTCCCAAAGTCACCGACGCCCTCGGCAAGGAGCAGCTCGACCGTACCTTCGACACGGGCACGTACGTCATCGATCTGGCGCAGCCGTTGAAGCGCCTGGCGAAGACCCTGCTCGAACCACGGGCGGAGATCCGTGAACTGTTCTTCTACGACGTGTCGGCGTGGAGCCTCCCCCTCGCCTACGGCGTGTCGGCGTTCCAGTCCCCCGTGGAGGTCGGCGTCCCCACGTCCACGGTCGAAACCGTGGGCACGCGACCGGGACGGGTGGCACCCGGCGAGGCGAAGGTCGCCTGGCTGTGCGCCTACGACACCCGCGGCGGGCTGGAGGCGCTGGTCGACCTGTTGCGCTCGGGCGTCAAGGTCCGCTCGGCGCGCAAGGCCTTCACCCTCGACGGGCGGTCCCACGAGCGCGGCACGCTCGTCATACGCAGGAGCGAAAACAGCCCCCACATCGGCGACCGACTGGAGGCCATCGCCAAGGCGCGGGGCGTCACCTTCCACCCCGCCGCTTCGGGCTTCACGGAGAAGGGCATCGACCTCAGCTCCCAGTCCATCGCACCGGTCGTCCGTCCCCGCATCGCCCTGTGTGGCGGCGAGGGCACCAGCAGCACGAGCTTCGGCGCGACGCGATTCGTCCTCGATCAGGTTCTGGACGTGCCGTACTCGTACGTCCCCCTGAAATCCGTGGCAGATCTCGATCTCGACGATTTCACCGTCGTGGTGGTTCCTGAGGCCTCCGTTTCTGCGGAGGCCAGAAAGAAGCTCTCGAGCTTCGCCTCTTCGGGTGGCATCGTCGTCGGCTTCGGCAGAGCGGCGTTCTCCCTGTGCGGCGAGGGGGGCAGCTCGATCAGCCACAAGACCGAAAAGAAGGCCAAGGAAGGCGCCAAGGAGGCAAAAGAGGAACCGCGGCCGAAGTGGACCGAGGACCGCGAGGCGCACCGGCGTAAACGGCAACAACCGGGCTCGATCTTTCGCGTCGAACTCGACCCCGCGCACCCACTGAGCTTCGGATACCGCGCCGAGATCGCAGCCTTCCATAGCAGCACACGCTCCTTCGATCCGAAGGGGCCCGGCACCCACGTCGGTCTCTTCGTCGAGGCCGACCCCATCTCGGGCTACGTCAACACCGAGCACTCCAAGGCACTCCAGGGCCGCGCCTACCTGTCTGTCGAAGGCCGGGGACGCGGTGCATTCGTGCTGTTCGCCGACGACCCGAACTTCCGCGGCGCCTGGCGCGGCCTGACACGGCTGTTCCTCAACGCTACGCTCCTGATGCCGTCCAAGCACCTGAAGAACTGAGCGGGCGGCCAACTGAATGGGGCGCGAGTCCGGGCCGGCGGCACGGAAGGCTCGAATGGGGGGTGCCCCTACCGCCGCTTCCGACTCAACGCCCAGCCGATCACCAGGGCTCCGAGTGCACCGAAACCGATGCAGGCGGCGAGCAGGTACTGGCCGCCCTCGGACTTCGGGAGGTGGCGTCCGACGAGCTCCTTGGCACTCTCGGCCGAAGTGACGAGGTCGCCTGACAGGTCCTTGTCGTCGCTGCGCGGCACCGGGAGCGTGGGCAGGCCGGGCTTCCCGTCGGGCGCCGCCCGGACCCCCTCGAGATCGACGCCCTTCAACTCCTCCGCGGCCTTCTTGTTGGCGGTTACGGGCGGACGGGTGAGATCGGTCTGGGCAATCAGCGGGACCGCGGCTCCCAGGACCATCAGCGCACCGAACGCCAGGACGTACGTGTTCTTGAGCGTCATTTTTTCCCGCCGGGCACGTTCCCCACCAGTCTACGGCTCGCCTCCCCTGCCTCGAAGATGATCTTCTTCTTCCAGAAGGTCGAGATGCGTCCACCCCCCTGAACGTATCGGTAGAGATTGCCCCATTCCATGCGGGCCTCTCCCTTGCGCCCGAGATCCTCCAAGAGCAGCGCCAGGTGGTACCGGGGAAAGAGGACCCGCGGATCACTCTTCAGATGGGCCCGTAGCCGGTTCACAGCGGGCTTGAGATCGGGCTTTTCCCCTGTCCTGTTACGGCTCCGCCAACGATACCAGGGGGCCAGGATCGTCTCGTTGAGGGCCTCCGGATGCCGACCCCGCGTCATATCGAGGACGCGTTGCCAGGTTGCCTGCGTCTTCACTCCTGCCGGCCCGAACA
Source organism: Planctomycetota bacterium (assembly GCA_013213915.1). Lineage (GTDB taxonomy): Bacteria > Planctomycetota. The sequence goes on along the minus strand of JABSRK010000050.1, from coordinate 4,298 downwards.
GGGCTCCGCCGCTGAGGGAGACGAGCCTGGGGTCGGAGTAGAACCGCGCGCAACGCGCCAGGAGGTCCGCGTTCCTCGTGGCATCCCGCTCAGCGAGCGCCATGACGTCGACGATCTCGCCGAGCGGATTGCCGTTCTCGAGCATGGCTGACGCGAGCGCGACCCGGGCCTCAGGTGCATATTCTCGCACGTCCGGGTCGGCGGCGTACTCGAAGAACTTGACCGCGTTGGCACGGTACTCGTCGGCGTGCTCGGGAACACGCTCCGCCATCAGCATCAAGTGCTGGCCGCACGCAAACCGCACCTCGGGCGACCGCGGCATGATGCCGAAGGCGCGTTCGAAGATGAGATCGTAAGCCCCGGCGAGATCCGACTGGCGACCGATGCGCTGGTGCAGTTGCGCTTTCAGCAACATCGCCTGCACGAGATTCGGATGCAATTCGAGGACTCGGTCGAAGGCCGACAGCGCGTCGTCGCCCAGGCCCAGGTCCCACAGGCACTGAGCGCGCTTGAAGTGGTACAGGTAGTTGGACGGCTCCCGAGACGTCGCTGCGTCCAGGCGGTCGTGGGCACGCTGAAGCAATTCGCGATCCGTGAGGGGCACCGCTGATCGGTCCTTCACCGGCATGCGCGCGGCGTAGCGATCGTGCCTCGCCATCCAGTACGCCGCGCTCGCTTTTGTCTGGCCGTTCAGGTCGAACGCGGCCAGCACGCAACAAACGAGGAGCAGCGCTCCGACCGCCGCGAGCAAAGGCCGCGAAACCCCGAGGCCCCCTGACCCGCGACGCGCAAACTCGAGCCCGGCAGCGGCGCCCAACAACAAGAAGGTGACCGAGCCCGTGACGGACAACTGGATAGGAAACGCGAAAAGAGAGAGGACGAGTACGGCCACGACGCATGCGCCCGCGGCGCGCCTGAGAGGGGATGTCGCGCCGCCGGGAAGTGCCCGGCGGGCCAGGCGCCGGAGCGCGACCAGGAAGAACGCGCCCATGGCGAGCGCACCGAAAAAGCCGGTCTCCGCGAGCAGTTGCAGCGGCTCGGAGTGCGTCCGTTCCGGCTGTCGCGACAGGCTGAATCGGTCAGCCGGGTGGGGACGGATGCTATGCGCATAGGCCGGATACTCGATCTTCCAGTTTCCTGCGCCGACGCCGAGCACCGGGTTGTCACTGACCATCTGCAGGGTGTTCCCCCACAGAACGGTGCGCTCGTGCTCGGTTCCGGACGACCAGTCGAATGCCTCGGCGACGCGACTCCAGAGGGTGGCGTCGCGATTCTCGGCGCGACCGGTGACCGGGATGAAGGGCGCCGCGCAGAGGAACGCGATCAGGAGCAGAACGAGCCCACCACCCCCGAAGACGGCGACCCGCTTGCGCCGGTGGACCGACCCGAGATCCCTCCAGGCGAGCAGAGCGAGAACGCTCGCACCCAGGGCGCCGGCGAGCCAGGCGGCACGGCTCCCCGATACCAGCAACAGGTGGGCGTCGGTCCACAGCATGGAGACCAGGATCAGCGACAGGGCACTCCAGCCGAGGCATGCCGTGCCCACCCTCACCCACGCACGCCGTACCGCCGTCGCCAGGAGGCCGACGGTCGCCAGAAACCCGACGAGGACCGTCTCGGCCACGACATTGACGTGACCGGCAACCGAGCCGGGGGGATCGAACGACGCCGGTAGAAGTTCGAAAATACGCGGCCGATCCGGGTACCCGAACCCCAAGGTCTCGGCGACAAAGCGCAGCTCCGGGATCGCCTCCCAGGTATGGACACCCTGGGCCTGGAGGACACCGAGCCTCGCCGTCACGGCCGCTGCCACCGCCACACCGCCGAGCACCCAGGCCAGGTCCTGATCACGGCGGATCAGGAAGAATCCGAGCAGCCACCAGCAACCGAGCGCGAGAACGTCGCGGAGAGGTGCCGCCCCCTGTTCGGGAGCCGTGGCCGCAACAAGGCCCAGGAGGGCCACGGCCAAGAACGTGACCAAAAGCAACGATTCAACGGGTACTGTCAGCCGCCTCCTCGCTTGGCAGAGCAGGACCACACCAGCCCCGGCAAGAGCCACCGTGACAAAAAGCGTGCGCTTCGGTAACTGGAACGCGTCGTGGAGTTGGCGGTCGTAGCAGAGCGGCGCGCACGCCAGAAACACGGCGCAGAGCGCCAGTGCGAGGCCTCGAACGTATGCCGACCAACCGACTTCCGACAGTGCGCCATCACCGCGAGTGTCCACGACACCTCGGCCAGGCGGGAGTTGCCCTTCCAATGGGCTCAAGCTCTCCGCTACCATGTAACGATCATACGGCGTGTACCCCGCGAGGCACGGCGTTGATACGACCCCGAGGGAGGGAGAACCCTGTACACCTGAAGGGTCGACGCCCGCGGATGAATCCTGCCAGCGATCCCCGCAAGGTCCTGCAGGAATCCGCAAGAACGAGCACGTCGTGCCGCCCCGCCCGCGGGCAAGACGACTTTGGGTTTAGACATTGACGCTTCCGGGACCTCCGCGTAAAAAAGTGCCTGGCCAGACCTTACGGTCTGTTGGTGCCAACTTAGGGAATAGGGAAATCCCGGAAACACCTCCGGACTTGTGCCGTCGGTGGGACGTCATTGGTAGCGGTTGGGAGGAACGACTCATGCCCCGTCCGGCAATCAGGACGCTGACACTTACCCTCGCGGTGAGCCTCGTCATCTTCGGCACCGGTTGTAGTGGCGGTGGCGGTGGCGGAGGCGGAGGCGGAGGCGGAGGACCACCAACGGGTGGTCAGATCCGCGCCAACGTCACGTCAGTGAACAACAACTTCGTCGCGGTGTTCGGGCTGATCGGAGTGACCTACACCGTTTCCGGACCGCCAAACACGGTCTACAACACCTCACACGCCTATTCCCTCGGAACGTCCTCCGCCCTCGCCTCGGCGTCCCAGACGCCCCAGGGACTCGCAACGCAGGCCAACGCGTCGGGCATCGATCCCAGCGTGACGGTGGCACAGACCCAGACCATGAACCTGACCCTGCCGGCGACGGAAGGTGGCGGCGAGGTCACGAGCGCACCCATCACCTTCTGGTGGTATGCCTACGCCGATCTCGGCTTCATCTCCGGCTCGGTCCTGTTCCAGGTCCTGCCCTCGAGCGCGGGCCTGACCACCATTCCCAACTCTCCGGGTGGGCTCGGCGGCGGCATCAACTATCCAGGCGCGCCCAGTCAGGCGTCGAGTGGATCGAGCGGAACCAGCGTAGGTGACCCGAGTGCTACCGGCGCACCTGCCGGCGGTTCCGGTGGTCGCGCCGGGCACACGGCAACGTCCGTGCGCAGCGGCTCGGCACCGGGCAGCTCCGGCCTGAACGTGCTGGTTGCCGGCGGCTACGACGGCGGTGCAAGCAGTCCGAATGCGTTTGACTCCATGGACCGCTTCGAGTTCGACGCCAATTCGTTCTCCCACGTGCTCCAGTTCTCCGGAGCGATGACCCCGGGCTCGACCCGGCGCGCGGGCCACGCCTCCGCGTTTTTCATCGATCCGAACAGCGGCGCCATCAACGTGCTGACGACGGGAGGCCGCGCTTCGCAGGGAACAGGCCCGACCGTGGAACACGCCTCGGGCAACGTCTACCGCTTCTCCCCTACCGAGCAGGTCACCCCCACCGACATCGCGATGCAGGGCGGCGCTCGCGTCGACCACACGGCCTGCTGGGTGCCTTGCAACCAGGTCATCATCATCGGGGGCACCAAGAACGGGGTGGTGCAAGACACAATCGAGCACTACCTACCGGACGCTTCCGGCGGCTCCTTCCTCGCCGTCAACGCCACGCTCGGCTTCGCACGCAGCAGCCACGAGTGTGCGCTCCTCGCCGACGGGCGTGTGTTCATCGCGGGCGGCGATGATGGGACGGCCGCCCCGGGGACACTGCCATGCGAGATCTACGACCCGCTGGGCCCCGCCACGACGACCCTCTCGGACCCCGGAGGGATGATGCTGCGCGTTGACCACACGGTCACCCGCATGGCGAACGGCTGGATCCTCATCGTGGGCGGACGCAGTCCGGCGACGGGAGCACTCTGGAACACCGCCGTGGTGTTCAAGCCGGAGGACGATTCCTTCGTGAGTATCAACTTCGCGGAGGCGCGCGCGCTCCACACAGCCACGCTGCTGGGCGACAAGAACGTGCTGGTTGCCGGCGGCGAAGTCTCCAGCGCGACCTACACCGGCTTCACCACCAGCGCCCAGGTGTTCTCGGTGGACGGAGCCTGGCCCGAAGGGTTCACGGCGGTGACCATCTTCGACGCCCTCAACGAGGCACGCGCCGAGCAC
>JABSRK010000005.1:11720-36207 GCA_013213915.1 Planctomycetota bacterium | reverse complement strand
AGGGGACCTTGAACTGGCCGCCCCGAATCGAAAACGCGCTCCACTTCGCGAAGTCGAAGTAGCCGTCCCTCATCTCCGCCAGACGGTTGTTCGAAGACCGCGTGGACCCGTTGGGCAACGTCGTGTCAGCTTCGTCACCGGCGATGTCGAACTGGAACCTGTACTTCATGTACGTCTCGAAGACGTTTCCATCCAGCCACACGCGGGCTCGCGAGACGTCGAAGTCCGGCTCGTTTTCGTCGTCGTCGAAGAAGTCAGTCGTGAAGCGGACCTGCAGGCGGCCTCCGACGTTGAGCTTGAAGCGGTTGTCAGCGGTCTGCCAGGCGAAGCCCTTCCCTACCTGGTACCCGGTCGATGGCGCCGCGTCCTGGACGCCCGAGATCATCTCTTCGATGCGCGTGTCGATCAGCGCAGCGACGTTGTCGGCACGGCGCAACTGGGCTTCGAGTTCCTTCAGATCCTCGTACTCCGCCTTGTCGATGACCCCCTTCTCTTTGAGGATCTTCAGGAGGCGGCCTTCAACCGTCTCCTGTGCCGGCACCACCGCGCACAGAACGGCCAATGCCATGGCGACTCGCAGCCACTCTATGGACTTCAGCATGTCTCTCCCTTTCAGTGATTCCCGTTGGGCACAAGACCACGGGCCGAGATCCTGTCAGGCTCGCGCCAAGGCGAACACCCGACATGCGAAAAAATCCGGTCAACACGGAGGGCAACATGGGAGGTCATGACGACAAACGGGCCCAAATCCTCGAAACCCGGAGGGTCTTTTCCGGCAAGTTCCTGGAGATCGACCTGGTGGACCTCTCCCTGCCCAACGGCGCCCGGGCGGCCCTGGAGATCATCCGCCACCCCGGGGCCGCCGCGGTCGCGCCCCTGCGCCCGGACGGAACCGTGGTCCTGATCCGCCAGTACCGGGAAGCCGCTGGTGGCTACATCCTGGAAGTCCCCGCCGGGAAGCTCGATCCCGGTGAGGAGCCGGAGACGTGCGCGCGCCGCGAGGTCATAGAGGAGGTCGGCCTCGCGGCGGGAACGCTCCACCCCTTGGGCCCCATCCTCACCACCCCGGGCTTCACGGACGAGCGGATCTGGCTCTACGCCGCCACCGACCTGACCCCCGCCTCACAAGCTCTCGAGGAAGACGAGGTGATCGAGATCCTGGAGATGCCCCTCTCAGAAGCGCTCGAGCGCATCCCCGCTGGGGAGATCACGGACTCCAAGACCATCGCCACGCTCCTGAGAGTCGATCAGGAACTCCGCGCCGGACGGCTGCGGATCTAGATCAGGATCGGGAAGTGGTCACCGGCGACCACGGTTCCCTCGGGCTCCATGGGGACCCCCTTCAGAAGCGGGCCCGAGGTGTCGGTCACCCGTGTATCCGCCGCCATCGTGTTCACGACGACGGCGCGGCGCGGGCCGTCCGCCGTGTTCGCAAATGATCCGTGGATCGTGTGCGAATGATGGATCGACGCCTCCCCCGCGCGCAGCGGCACGGGCACGGGCCGGAAATCGTCTCTCAGTTCGCCAGGGACATCTGCCAGCAAGGCGTCCATGGGCGCGTCGAACGAGACCTTGGGGAGCAGAGGCCACCGGTGGCTGCCCGGCACGAAGTGCAGGCAGCCGTTCTCGAGATCGGTGTCATCGAGCACGACGTTCACCGTGATGTGACGCGGCGGCCCGGTCCGCGTCCAGTAGCTGTAATCCTGATGCCACGGGACAACGCCGGGATGACGGGGCGGCTTGTAGAACACCTGGTCGTGCCAGAAACGGAGGTGATCCACACCGAGCAGCTGTGCCGACGGGACGGTGATGGCCGGGTGCCACACCAGGTCGTGAAACAACTCATCGACCATCCACGCGCCGAGAAAATGGAACACGACGGAATCCGGTTTCTCGGTCCACGCGGCCTCGACCTCGTACAGGTCATCGGTGAGCTCGCCGACGTGGGTCCGCAGACGTTCCAGTCGGTCGCGAAGCGCGGCGACCTGGGCGTCGTCGAACACCTTGATGCCGGAGACGAGCCCGTCCTGCTCGAACGCCGCGACCTGTTCTTCGGTCAGGCGCCAGGGCGTTGGGTCGTCGAGGCGCGGAAACGTGTCGGTCAGAGGCCCGTGCCGCTTGTGCAGATCGCGCTCCACGGCGAGAGTCTACTCCCCCATGCCCGATCTCCCCGAACCCCGCGGCGCGTTCGGCGGCTTCATCGGCCCGAGAAACCTGCTGACGCTGGTCACCAACACGGCGCCGTGGGTCTTCGACGACGCGCCCGGACCGCCAGATGGACGCCTGAGCGACCTCGCCCCAGATCCACTCGGGTGGCGGGCGATCCTCCTCGCGTCCGACCGCATGACCGCCACCACCGAGCCGGACGACGCACAATGGACCGACTACTTCGCGCTCTGTGTCGCGGCGCACTTCGCGACGGCGATGACGTATGTGCCCACGGACGTCGACACCAAGATCCGCGACCGGCTGTGGTTCCTGGACCGGAGTCCAGACGAGTTGGCGCGCTGCAAGGACCTGGCGCTCCAGCTCGCCGGGTGGGATGTCCGTTCCATCTCGCGACGACAGATCACGGTGGACGGAGTCGGTCCCGTATCGGGTCACGACGGTGAACGGCTGTCCGTGCTGTGCGGCGGCATCCTCGGATTGTCGCGCGCGGAGGACGAAGCCGGGGCCGACGAGTTGACAGCCGCGGTCGATGCCGAGCTCACCCGAGAGGCACGCGCGTTCGAGATCCTGGAACGAACCCGTGGACGCGAGATCGACCTGCTCGCCCTCGCGGCGGTCCTCACCCACAACGCCGGTGACGTCGATCAGGGATTGTCTTCCCGCAAGGGACAACGATGGTCGTCCCCTCCCGGACGCCGCTTCGGCCGGCTCGCTCACGAACGGAAGGAACGCTACGGCGGCGCGTTCGCACGGGCAGCGGCGCTCTACAAAACGCTCATGGCGAGTGAAGGACATCGCAACTACCCCCTTCGCGAGGTGCGGTCTCTGCGGTCACACCCGGACCTGCTACTGCCGTTCGCGCCGTTCCTCGACGATTGGGGCGCGCTGTGCGCCACATCCAGCGCCCTCACCGAAGACAATCGGGCCGACGTCGTCCTCGGGCTCCTCGCCGGTGTCCGCAAGGTGCCCGGTCAACGCGGCTACCAGCGAGCCCTCGCCGGCTTCGACGAGGCATACCCGGGCGGCCTCGCGGGGAAGGCGCTGCAGCGTTCGCTGCCAGCGTCGGCCCGGCGGGCAATGAGGAACGCGGACCTGCGGCGCGATGTGGCGGTGCGGCGCGTGTCGTTCGAATCGGGGATGGCCAAGCGCGCGCGCGACATCCTCGCTCGTCACCGATGAGCAGTGATTAGGATGACCACCATGTTGCGCCAGGAAACCACACCGCGTCTCGCCTACGCCCTCCTCGCGGCCGTCGGCGCCGCCTGCGCGTTCCTCGTAATCGAGGGCAACCCGGGCAACATGGGTATCTGCGGTGCGTGCTTCCTCCGCGACACCGGGGGCGCTCTCGGGTTGTTCGCGAAAGGCCCGAAGATCTTCCGCCCCGAGCTCCTCGGCATCGTCTTCGGGGCCCTGGTCTGGCGCATGGCTCGCGGCCAGTGGACAGGGCGGTCGGGCAGCTACGCGGTCAGCCGGTTCGTGCTCGGCATCTGGATGGCGATCGGCGCCCTGGTGTTCCTCGGCTGTCCGTTCCGGATGCTGCAGCGGCTCGGCGGCGGCGACCTCAACGCGGTGGTCGGAGCTTTGGGGTTGATCGTCGGCGTCGGCGTCGCCAGGTGGTTCGAACGCCGTGGATACAACGTCGGCAAGACGGCCCCCGTCCCCATGGCGGTGGGGCTCGTCGGACCGGTCACCATCGCGGTGGTGGCAGGCCTGTGGTGCATGGACTGGCTCACCGGCCCCGGTCCCGGAAGCGCGGCGCCGCCTCCCCACGCTCCGTGGATGCTGTCTCTCGCCGCCGCCGGCGTCGCCGGGGCCATCCTCTCGGCGACGGGATTCTGCGCGATCTCCGCGTGCCGGCAGGTCTGGGGAGGCCCCAAGCGCGCCATGCTCCTCGCGGCGGTGTGCCTCGTCGTGGCGTACGCCATCGTCGCCGGCTCAGGCGGCAACCTGGTGTTCGCGTTCGACGGCCAGCCCGCCGCCCACACCGACCACGCCTGGAATGCCCTGGCCATGATCCTGGTGGGGCTGACGGGCGCGTTCGCCGGCGGTTGCCCGGTCCGCCAGATCGTCATGACCGGTGAAGGCAACGGCGACGCGTTCGTGACCGTCGCCGGACTGTGCGTCGGCGGCGCCCTGGCGCACACGCTCGGGCTCGCGTCGTCCGGCGCCGGAACCACCGACGGGGGACGCTACGCGGTGATGGTCGGGATCGCCATGGTCCTCATCTACGCCACCGCGATCCAGCGCTCCGAGTGATCACTTGCTGAGCCGCTTCTTGCGGTTCGCCGCCTCGAAGGCGGTGAGATAGACCAGCTTGGTCGTGTTGGAGATCTTGTCGAAGTTGATCTTGTCGACCGTGTCCGTGGGGCGATGGTAGTCCTTGTGGAAGCCGCTGAAGAAGAAGCAGATCGGCACGCCCTTCTCCGCGAAGCTGTAGTGGTCGGAACGCCTGTAGACGTCCTCCTCGTCGTACTCGAACGTGAAACCGATGTGCTCGTTCATGGCGATGACGAGCTCGTGGAGCTCCATGGAGATCTTCTTGGAGCCGATGAGGTGGGTCGTCGTGACGTTGTCCTCACCGGTCTCCTCAACACGGTTCGAGCTGCAGAACTCCTCGTTACGGCCGATCATGTCCATCTGCAACTCGCAGACGGCGTCCTTCAGCGGGAAGATCGGGTTGTTCGCGTAGTAGCGTGATCCCACCAGCCCCATCTCCTCGCCGCAGAACGCGAGGAACAGGATGCTGCGACGGGGGCGCTTGCCGTTGGACGTCAGCGCCCGGGCGAGGGCGACGAGAGCGCTGCTGCCCGAGCCGTCATCGTCCGCCCCGTAGTTCACCTGGCCATTGGTGCCGACACCGAGATGGTCGAGATGGGAACCGCAGATCACCATCTCGCGCTTGAGGCGCGCGTCGGACCCTTCCAGGAGACCAACGACGTTGGGAACGCCGTTCGCCGCGCTCTCTCGGGCAACGACGATCTTCCCGCTACCGCGCCGCTTGGGCCGCGTTGCCTTGGCGTGTGTGGCCCCCTCGGCCGGCATATCGAGAGCGTTCTTCACACCGCAGGACGCCGCCAGGCGCTTCGCCGCGTCCAGGCTGATCGTGCCGCGCACCTGCTGGGCACGGTTCGAACGGCGACGCCTGCCACCCCGGGAAGACACCCAACGCGGCTTTCCGACCGCATCCGACACGGTCAGGATCGCCACGGGACGGTGCTTGCGTGTCTGCCGCGTGGTGCCGCCGCTCCTGGCACCCGTAGCGCCGCGCACGATGAGGATCTTGCCGAGCAGCACCTTGGAGTCTTCGAGCAGGGCATCCGCATCACCGGTCACGAACACCACGCTGCCTTCGACCGCGGAGTCCGCCGGGTTGAACATCACGTCTTCGCCGCAGACGAATTTCGCACCGCCAACGGTGAGCTTGCTCTTCTTGACGTCGACACGCGACCGCTGAAAGGGCACCGCCTGGAAGTAGGTCTTCTCATCACCGACGGGTTTCAGGCCGAACTCCTTGAAGCGCGCCGCGACATAGTCCGCCGCCTTCTGATACCCCTCCGTACCCGTGCGCCGTCCCTGGCACTCCTCGCCGGCGAGGTAGCTGAGCACGATCTCGCAATACTCGGGCGTGATGCTGTCGAAGCCCTTCTTCAGGTAATCAGGGACCGGCTTGGATCCCTGGTACTGAGCGGTGAGGGCGGGAGCGAGCAACACGACGAGCAACAGGGCGAGATAAGCGCGCATGACGTTCTCCGGAAAGGGACAGAAAGTGTCCCAGATTCATAGCGCCCCGGATAGTCACTCACCTTTCACAATTTATGATCGGGGAGACTCGCTACGGCCCGCCCAAGCCGGATCGAGCGCGAATAACTGTTAGGTTGGCCGACCCCCATGTCGATTCCCTTGGACAATTTGGGTCGGCGGATCCGCGACCTGCGGATCTCAGTGACCGACCGCTGCAACCTCCGGTGTCCGTACTGCATGCCGAAGGAGGTGTTCGGCGACCGATACGAGTTCCTCCCCCGGGCCGAGATCCTGACGTTCGAGGAAATCGAACGCCTCACCCGCGTGTTTGTCGCGGTGGGAGTGCGGAAGATCCGCATCACGGGCGGCGAACCGCTGCTCCGGGCCAACCTGCCCGAGCTGGTCGAACGACTCGCGAAGATCGACGGCGTAGACGACCTCACGCTGACGACCAACGGTCTCCTGCTTGCGAAGCACGCCGAAGCCCTCGCCAAGGCCGGACTCGGCCGTGTCACGGTGAGCCTGGACAGCCTCGACGCGGAGGTCTTCAAGGACATGGCCGGCCGCGACCACGACCCCGACGCGGTCCTCGCCGGCATCTCCGCTGCTGAAGCCGCCGGCCTCGGTCCCATCAAGATCAACTGCGTGGTACGGCGTGGCGTCAACGACGGGACGGCCATCGAGCTCGCAGAGCATTTCCGCGGGACGCCCCACGTCCTGCGCTTCATCGAGTTCATGGATGTGGGCACCCTCAACGAGTGGAACCTCTCCGAGGTCGTCCCGGCCAGGGACCTGCTCGAACAGATCTCCGAGCGTTGGCCGCTGGTGCCCGTCGACCCGGCCTACCGCGGCGAGGTCGCCCGCCGCTACGCCTACGCCGACGGAGCCGGCGAGATCGGGTTGATCGCCTCGGTGACGGCCCCGTTCTGTGGCGACTGCACCCGGGCTCGTCTCTCGACCAAGGGCGAACTGGTCACCTGCCTGTTCGCCACCGGCGGAGTGGATCTACGGGCCCCTCTCCGCAACGGCGCGTCAGACGCGACGTTGGGCCAGATCGTGTCCGACACATGGTCTGGACGCACGGACCGCTACTCCGAAGACCGGAGCGCCAGCACCGCCGATCTGCCCCGCATCGAGATGTTCCGGATCGGCGGCTGAAAACCCGGCAAACCCGAAGGAACGGGCGTGTTCTTGGCGCATCCTGCCGGCTCCCACGGCTAAGATGACGGCACCTCATGCAGAGGAGCAGAGATGCCTCAAAACCGTGATGATCAACGCGGCCGCCGCCCGTCCACAGTGCCTCTCTCTGACCGCCGTGGTTTCCTTCAGGCGGGCGCCATCGGTGGTCTCGGGTTGTGCCTCGGCGACGTCTTGTGCCTCCAGGCCCAGGCAAACAACCAGAGCCTGAAACCGACCGCTGATTCCGTGATACACATCTTCCTGCCGGGCGGCATGTCGGCGCAGGAGAGCTTCGATCCGAAGCGCTATGCGCCGGTCGAATATCGCGGCCCGTACGGCTCCATCCCGACCAAGATCCCGGGCGAGCACTTCGGCGAGTCGTTCCCCAGGACGGCCAAGATCGCCGACAAGCTGACCGTCGTCCGCTCCATGACCCATGGGGAAGCGGCCCACCAACGCGGGACCCACAACATGTTCACGGGTTACCGCCCGAGTCCGGCGCTCCAGTTCCCGTCATTCGGCTCGGTGATCGGGCACGAGCTCGGTTCCCGCAAGAGCCTGCCGCCATACGTGTGCATACCGCGTCAGCCCAACGTGTACGCCGGCAGCGGCTACCTGTCGACCGCGTACGGTCCGTTCAGCCTCGGGTCCGATCCTGCGGCCCGCGGCTTCCGCGTGCGCGACCTGGAACTTCCACCCGGTGTCGATGAGAAGCGGTTCGATCGGCGACGGAAGATGCTCGACGTCGTGGACGAGCAGTTCAGACAACTCGAGAAGGCCGACACCCTCGACGCCATGGACTCGTTCTACAAGGACGCGTACAAGCTCATCAGCTCGCCCGAGGCGCGCGACGCGTTCGACATCCGCAAGGAACCGGCGAAGCTCAGGGCTGCGTATGGCCAGACACAGGCGGGTCAGCGCATGCTCATGGCGCGGCGCCTCGTTGAGGCCGGCGTCCGCATGGTGTCCCTGACCGTGGGCGGCTGGGATCACCACGACAACATCCGCGACAAATTTCGTCAGAGCGCCCCACCCGTCGACCAGGCCTACGCGGCGCTCATCACGGACCTCCACCAACGAGGCATGCTCTCCCGCACGCTCGTCTTGCTGACGACCGAGTTCGGACGCACGCCGCGCATCAACGGCAACGGCGGCCGTGATCATTACCCGCGCGTGTTCTCCATCGTCCTCGCAGGCGGCGGCACCAAGGGCGGCTTCGTGTACGGCAAGTCCAACGCCACGAGTACGGAGCCCGACGAAGACCCGCTCTCCGTTCCCGACTGGGCGACGACCGTCTACCGCACCCTCGGCATCGATGCGGAGAAGGAGCTGGTAGCGCCGGGTGGCCGCCCGATCGAGATCGTGAAGGGTGGGCGCGTGGTGCGCGAACTCCTGGCCTGAACCGAGGCACGACCATGAAGCGAATGTCCCTGCCGGTCCTGCTCTCTCTCGCGCTCCTCGGCACCGTCGGAGCGACGGGGGAGCCCCCGGCGGAACCCTCCCTCACCGACGTCACCCCCGATGGGGTTCAGCGCGGCACCGAGGCGGTTCTCCTGTTGTCGGGCCGCCGCCTGGAGGGGCCCCTCGAACTGGTGACGTACGACCGCGGGATCACGGTCCTCGGACTCGAGGCCAAGAGCAGCAAGAAGGTGGAGGCGAGGATACGGGTCGCCGCCGATGCTCCCCTGGGCGAACACCGGGTGCGGCTACGAACGACGTTCGGATGGACGGAGCTGCGCACGGTCTGGGTCGGCGCGCTGCCGTGTCTGAAAGAAAAAGAGAACAACAGCCTCTTCGAGCAGCCGCAGGAAGTCCCGTTCGGCTGCACTGTCCACGGGCGGGTCACCTCCGAGGACGTTGACCACTTCGTCGTTGAGGCCAGGAAGGGGCAGCGCATCACCGCCGAGGTCGAGGGCATTCGGCTCGGCCTGACCCTGTTCGACCCCTACGTCGCCATCCTCGACGCGCGCCGGTTCGAGCTCGCCGCGGCCGACGATACCGCGCTGCTGCGTCAGGACGCGTTCGCATCGACCATCGTCCCCGAAGACGGACGCTATGTCATCCTGGTGCGCGAGAGCGCCTACGGCGGCAGCCCTGCCTGTCGCTACCGTTTGCACATCGGTCCGCTCCCCCGTCCCACCGCCGTGTTCCCACCCGGTGGCCAGCCCGGAGAAGAGGTCGAACTGACGTACCTCGGCGACCCGTCCGGCCCGCAGCAGGAGAAGGCGACGCTCTCCAAGCAAAGCGGAGTGATGAACGTGCACCTGGAACGAGATGGGCACGTCGCGCCGTCGGCAAATCGCCTGCGCGTCATGCCGTTTCCCAGCGTGAACGAGCAGGAACCCAACGACGACCCCGAGCACGCCACGGAGGCTCCCAAGCCAGTGCCCGTCGCGTTCAATGGCATCGTCGGCAAGGAGCGAGACCGGGACTGGTTCAGCTTCGAGGCGAAGAAGGGCCAGAACATCATGTGCTGGGTGCACGCACGCACCCTCGGCTCGCCCCTCGATCCCACCGTCGCCATCATCGATCCAAAGGGTAAGAGCGTCTTCCGCAACGATGACGGATTCGGGCTCGACAGTCGCGGCCAGTTTCGCGCGCCGGTGGACGGGCGCTACCGCATGCGCATCCGCGACCACCTGTACAAGGGCGGCGAGGACATGGTGTACCGCATCGAGCTCCGTGTCATCCGAGCCGGGCTCTCGCTCATCAGTCCACCGGTGCGACGGAACGACTCCCAGTCCCGCCAGTGGGCCGCCGTACCGCGCGGCAACCGGGCGTTCCTGCTGCTGCGGCTCAACCGTCGTGAGTTCGGCGACGAGGTCGATCTCTCCTGCGCTGACATGCCGCCGGGTGTGACCATGCACTCCCCCCAGATCCGCCGCGAGACCAACGTGGTCCCCGTCGTGTTCGAGGCCGCGGCCGATGCGCCCCTGGAAGGACGGCTCTGCAAGCTCGAGGGACGGAGCGCGAAGAGCAAGCGTGTCCGTGGACGCTTCAGCCAACGCGTCGATCTGGTGCGCGGCAACCCGAACAACGCTCCCTACTACTGGACCTCGGTCTACAAGCTCCCGGTCTGCGTGACGGAGGAAGCACCGTTCAAGGTGAAGATCATCCCACCCAAGACCCCCCTGCTGCGAGACGGACGGCTCCAGCTCAAGGTCGTGGTAGAGCGGACCAAGGGATTCAATGCGCGCGTACGGCTGACCATGCCGTTCCGTCCGCCGGGCGTAAACGCCCGCGGAGTCGTCGATATTCCCAAGGGCAAGAGCGAGGGTACCTACCTGGTTTCGGCCAGCGGCAACGCTGCTACCGGCAAGTGGCAGATCGCCCTCCAGGCCTCGGCCGCGGTCGGCGGCGGCGGGACGATGTACGTGGCATCGCCCCTCCTCGACCTCGAGATCTCCCCCCAGCTCGTGACGGGGACCATCCCTCTGACAGTCGCACAGCAGGGGAAAGCGACCGAGGTCATCTGCAAGCTCAATCAGGTGACGGCGTTCGAAGAGGAGGCGGAGATCGTCCTCGGTGGCCTGCCCAGCGGAGTCACTGCGCCGCCACAGAAGATCACCAAGGCCACCACCGAGGTCGTGTTCCCGGTCACGACCACGCCCAAGAGCCCGGCGGGACAGCACAAGTCCCTGTTCTGCGAGATTCGTGTGCGACGCCATGGCGACCTGATGAGTCAGACCCTCGCCGGCGGCGGCGTACTGCGCATCGACAAGCCGCGCGCCAAGCCCAAACCCAAAAAGCCGGTCGTCGCGAAGAAGGCCCCGCCCAAACCAAAGGCAAAACCGAAACGCCGCCCCACCCGCCTCGAGCAGCTCCGGCAGGAAGCGGCAGAGCGGGCGAAGGTGAAGACGTCCGGTAAGCAGGCCACGACCGGTGGCGGGGGGGATCAGCGATGAAGCGCGCGGTCCAGGCTCTCCTTGCCTTGGCCCTGGCCAACGTCTGCCTGCTCGTGCCCGACCTCCCCCAACCCGAGCGCGCGTCCGCGACGCCCGTCAGGAGTATCGCCACCGTCGCAGCGTTCCCCGCGGAGGCCAACCTCACGTCCGCGACAGACATCCAGTCGATCGTGGTGCAAGCGCAGTGGACTGATGGCATCACCGACGACGTGAGCCACGCGGCAATGATCTGGGTCGACAACCCGAACCTCGTTCGTGTTCGTGGGCGCACCCTCATCCCTCGCGCAGACGGCGACACCACGGTGCGCATCGCGTACAAGGGGCACGAGGTCGCCATGCCCGTCCGCGTAAAGAACGCCGGCACGAAACGTCCCGTCAGCTTCCGGCTCGACGTCATGGCGGTGCTGGCCAAGGTCGGCTGCAACTCGGGAACCTGCCACGGTTCGGCCAGTGGCAAGGACGGCTTCGGCCTGTCCCTGTTCGGCTTCGACCCGGCGCGCGACTACGCGAGGATCACGCGCGAGATTCCCGGACGGCGCGTCAACCTCGCCCGCCCCGGGGACAGCCTCATCGTCCAGAAGGGACTCGGGAAGGTGACCCACACGGGCGGACGCCGGTTCGAGGAAGGTAGCGAGGCGCACCAGACGCTGGTGCGCTGGCTCGAGGCCGGCGCCCCCGACGACCCCAAGGACATTGCCCGCGTAGTCGGCATCGACCTCATGCCCCGGCAAGCGGTTCTGGAGAGCGGTGACGTCCATCACCTGACGGTGCGCGCGCGCTACTCAGACGGTACGGACCGCGACGTCACCAATTTGACGACGTTCATCACGAACAACGAGACGTCCGCATCCGTCGATGACAAGGGTACGGTCACCGCGAAGGAACGCGGTGAAGCGTTCCTGATGGCGCGCTTCAATGCGTTCACCGTCGGTTCCCAGTTCATCGTGATCCCGCCGGGCATCGAGTACCAGTGGCCGGGCATCAAGCCGTACAGCGCCCTCGACGAGCTCGTGTTCGCGAAGCTCAAGAAGCTGCGGATGCTCCCGTCCGGAGTCTGCAGCGACGTCGAGTTCCTCCGTCGCGCCACCATCGACATCACGGGACGCCTCCCCGAGGCGGACGAGTTCCGCGCCTTCGTCGCCGACAAGGACCCGCAAAAGCGGGCCAAGCTCGTGGATCGCCTGCTCGAGAAGAAGGAGTTCGTCGAGCTCTGGGTGATGAAGTTCGCCGAGCTGTTGCAGATCCGTTCCGGGGCGAACGGCAACCGCGGCATCAGCTACAAGGCCACGGTCCTGTACTACAACTGGCTACAGGAGAAGCTCGCGAACAACGTGCCGATGAACGAGATCGCACGCGAGTTGCTCAGCGCTGACGGCGGTACGTTCCGCAACCCGGCGACGAACTTCTACCAGATCGAAGGAGACACGAAGAAGCTGACGGAGAACGTGGCGCAGGTCTTCATGGGCATGCGCATCCAGTGCGCTCAGTGTCACAACCACCCGTTTGATCGTTGGACCATGGACGACTACTACGGGTTCGTGGCGTTCTTCAGCCAGATCGGCCGCAAGCGCGCCGAGGACCCACGCGAGACCATCGTCTACAACCGCGGCGGCGGCGACATCCGCCATCCCGTCGGCAATCGTGTCATGGCCCCGAAGTTCCTCGGCGGCGACGTGCCAGATGTGAAGGGCAAGGATCGGCGCAAGGTCCTCGCTGAGTGGCTCGCGTCACCCGAGAACCCGTTCTTCGCGACCAACCTCTCCAACATCGTCTGGGCCCACTTCATGGGACGCGGCATCGTCGATCCCGTCGACGACGTACGCGTGTCCAATCCGTCTGCAAACCCCGAGTTGCTCGCCGAACTCGGCAAGCGTTTCACCAGCTACGGGTACGACTTCAAGAAGCTGGTCAAGGATATTTGCAACTCGCGCACCTACCAGCTCGAGACGCGAACGAACGCGACGAACGAAGGGGACGACATCAACTTCGCGCACGCGCTCGTTCGACGGGTACGCGCCGAGGTCCTGTTCGACATGATCTCCCAGGTGACGGAGACGTCCGACGCCAACAAGTTCCGCGGGCTCCCCAAGGGGGCCCGGGCGGTTCAGATCGCCGATGGCGCCGTCTCATCCTATTTCCTCACGACCTTCGGTCGCGCGAGCCGCGAGACCGTCTGCTCGTGCGAGGTGAAGATGGAGCCCAACCTCTCACAAGCGCTCCATCTCATGAACGGAACGACCGTCGCGCGAAAGGTGGACAGCGGCGGGCTCGTCAAGAAGTGGATCGACGAGAAGTGGCCGATCGAAAAAGTGATCGAGGACGTGTACATCAGATGCCTCACACGCACGCCCACGAAAACGGAGATCGATCGTCTCGTCAGCGCGATCCGCGAAGCGTCCGACCCCGCCGAAGCCCTCGCCGACCTCTTCTGGGCTGTGCTGAACTCAAGAGAGTTCATGTTCAACCACTGATGCAAAACAACATCCGGGCACTCACCCTCGTCTTGCTGGCCGCGGTTCAGCTCCCCCTCACCGCGCAGAAGAAGGTCACGTACATCGACGACGTGCGGCCGGTCCTGCAGCGACACTGCGGCAACTGCCACAACAGCGATCGCAAGCGCGCTGACCTCGACGTGACCAGCTACAACACGCTCATGGCCGGGTCCAGTTCAGGCGAGGTGGTCCAATCGGGAGAGCCCGGCGACTCAACGCTCTATCTGTTGGTCTCCCACCAGATAGAGCCCTTCATGCCTCCGAAGCAGCCGCGCATTCCCGACAAGAGCCTGGCGATCCTCAAGGCATGGATTGAGGGTGGCTTGCTGGAAACCGCCGGCTCCAAAGCGCGGGCAGCGAAGAAAACCGGTGCGAATCTGGCCCTCTCGGCCCCGGTGACCGGCAAACCGGATGGCCCCCCCCCCATGCCCGGCGATGTGCTGCTTGATCCGGTCGTCGTCACGGCACGCGCGGGGACGGTCAACGCCCTCGCCCACAGCCCGTGGGCACCGCTCGTCGCGATCGCAGGCCAGAAGCAGGTGGTCCTGTACGACACGTCTACGCTCAAGTTGTGCGGCATCCTCCCCTTCCCCGAAGGTGACCCCAAGTCCCTCAGGTTCAGCGGCAACGGGCGCTTCCTCCTGGTGGGCGGCGGCAAGGACGCGAACCTGGGGCTCGCCGCGCTCTACGACATCACTACCGGCCGCCGCGTGCTGCGCGTCGGTGCAGAACCCGACGCCGTCCTCACGGCGGACATCACGTCGGATCAGACGCTGATTGTGATGGGCGGCCCGGACCGTCTCGTGAAGGTCTTCTCCATCGCGACTGGTGAAAAGATCTACCAGATCAAGAAGCACACGGACTGGGTCACGGCGGTCGGCTTCAGCCCGGACAGCGTGCTCATGGCAACCGGCGACCGCGGCGGCAACCTGCGGGTGTGGGAAAGCCAGGACGGCGCCCGCTTCTACGATCTGCGCGGCCACCGCGGCGCCATCACCGCCGTCGCCTTCCGTACCGACAGCAACGTGCTGGCATCCGCCAGCATGGACGGCACGGTCAAGCTCTGGGACATGCACACCGGGCGGCAGATCCGGTCCTTCTCCGCTCACGGCGGCGGCGTCTTCGACGTGCACTTCGCCATGAACGGCAGCCTGGTGACAGCAGGCAGGGACCGGCGCGTGAAGACATGGGACGCCAACGGCCGCTCAAAGCGACAGTTTGACCCGTTCGGAGAATCCGCTCTCTCCGCTGTCTTCGACCATGAAAGCAAGCGCGTCGGCGGCGCCGACTGGACGGGCGCCGTTCGCGTCTGGAACGCCGAAGACGGGAAGAAGCTCGGCGACCTGGTCTCCAACCCGGAACCCCTGACGGCCCAGATCGTCCGACTCACGGATCTGGTTTCGGGTCCGGATCTCTCAGCCCGGATGTCAGCGCTGCGCCACGCGACCGCCGCCTCGGCCAAGGCCTCGGCGAGTGAACTCGCCCCCATCAAGAAGCGCAAGCAGCGACTCGACGCGACCGTTACGGCGCGCACCAAGCTGATCTCCGACCTCACCAAGACCCTCGACAACAACCGCAAGGCCGCCACCGATGCCAGAGCGCGGGTCCCCAAGGTGAAGGCGGAGATCTCCAAGCTCGACGCCGACGTCATCGCCAAGGACAAGGCCCGCGGTGAATCCAAAGCCGCCGAGAAGGCGGCCGCGAAAGGCCTGGCGGCACGACGGGCCCTCGTCAACACGCAGAAGCAGGCGGCGGTGACCGCCAAGAGCCTCGCCTCCGCAGCCAAGAGCAATCAGGATCTCGCCCACGCGGCGAAAGTCGCAAAGGACGCCGTACATTCCGCCGAACGCGCCGCCGCGACCGCGCAAGCCCATCACGGCAAGACCGTCGCCACTCGCGACGCGACTCGCAAGGCAGCCACCGCGACAAAGACCGCACGCGGCGGCAAGCGCGCCGAACTCGCCAAGCTCGAACGGGCGATCAAGCAGAGCGATGCGGTGGTGGCGAAATCGATTCTCGCGCGCGAGAAGGCACGGGCCGAGTTCATCGCCGCCAAGGCCGGGGCCGATGCCATCGCGGCGCCGCTCGCGGCGCTCGAGAAGGTCGCGGCGACGGTGCAGCACCAGGCGGACGAGGCGGCGCGTCTCGCGGACGAGATCGGGTCCATCAGCACGCGGCTCAAGCGACTGCGCGCAGCCCAGGTCTTCACCCGTCTGTACTACACCCGCGACGAACTGGACGCAGCGGCGCTCCTCGTCGATCGCCGTAGATCCGATCTCGCCGGCGCCCGGGCATCACGCATCGAAGCGGAGAAGGACCTGCTCGAGTCAGAGAAGGCCCTCGAAGCCACGCACCAGGCCCTCGCGGCCGCCACACAGACAGCCGGCGTCGCTGACGCCGGCCTCACCACGACAGAGGCAGCCGTCGACAAGGCGACTCGGGCAATGGAAGTCCGCACAGCGGCCGACAAGGCTGCTCGTGAGCGCACCGCCGAAGCGAAGCTCGCCCGTGAAGCCGGCAAGGAGCAAGTCGCTGACGCCGACCGCACCGTCGCCACCGCTCACGCCGCCATCGACGATGCCCGCCAGAGAATCTCCCAGCGTCAATCGGAAATCGCGGAAGCCCGACGCACCCTCGCGTTTCACGACTCCGACGTGGCGCGTGCGACCGAGCGCATTCGCGAGCAAGACGCCGCCGCGCGGGCCGTGCAGCGGGAGTTGGCTGCGATCGACGCCGCGACGCGCGCCATCGACGAGCACACCGACGCCATCGCCCTCGCCAGACAGCTCGGTGCGACCCTCGACAAGGAGCGCGCCTCCGCAGAACAGGCGCTCACCGAGATGGACAAAGAGCGTCGTGCGGCAGACGAAGCGCGCTCCGGAAACGACCGCGCCCTCGCGGAACGTCGCGAAGCGCACGCCAGGGCCACAGCCGAATACACCCGACTCAGAAACACGTTCGATCGTCAGGCCTCCGACCGCGCACGGATCGGTCGGGATCTCGAGTTCGTCTCTTCCAAGCTCGCCCGCGCGCGAAACGACGGCCAGGAGCAACGCATCCGTGAGCTCGCCCGCGAGGTCGGGTCCCTGACCGGACGCTCGTTGCGACTCCTGATGGAAAGCGCGCGATCGAAAGCCCAGGTCCGGGACGCCGCCGCCGCACGCGACACGCTGACCAGGGAGATCGAGAGTCTCGGGACCGCACGTGATGCCGCAGCGGCCGACGCCGACGAAGCCGAGGCCGAGCGTCGGCGCCTGACAGCAGACATCGCGAGTTTACGGTCCAAGAGCGCCGTCGCGGTCAGCGAAGCCGAACGACTGGCGTCGCGGTCGATGCCAGCCGGCCTCGGTCGCGCGGAGCGCCTGGAGCGGCGCCCCGCATTGCTCGCGCGCGCGCGCAGGGCCGCCTCCGAACGCACCGCTCGCCGCGCCCACGCCGAGCAGTTGTCAATCGGACGCGCTGCGCCCCGCGAAGCTCTCGACGGCGCCGGGAATGCGCTCGCGACCGCGGAGGAAGCCCTCGCCCGCCGCATCGCCGATCACAACCGCGCCCTGGCCAGTGCCTCCGGACAAAAATCCGAGCACGCGGCCCTCGTGAAAGCGGTCGCCACCGCGGAACAGGCTGCGACCAGGACGATTGCTGACGTCGCCGCCGCCCAGAGGTCTTTCGACAGCGCTCGCGAAGCCGCCGAGGTCGCGAGCGCCGTACGCGATGCCGCCCACCAGGTAGCCGCGAAGGCCAGGAGACTCTCCGACGACGCGCCCGGAGTTGTGGCAGAGAAGAACGCAGCGGCGCAGGACGCGCGCGACGCCGTGGGCGACGCCGAGGGGCTCCTCGACGAGGCCAGAGCCAAGCTCAAGGGCCTGGAAGCTCAGGTCGCAGAGTTGAAGAGCGCCTACGACAAGGCCCGTAACTAGGGGCTCGACAGCGACGCCACGACAGCCTCGACGACGCGGTCATGCAGCGGACCGTTGGTGGCGATCACGCCTCTGTTGTTCTCCAGACGAGCGCCTTGGGCGAAGTCGAGGGAGGCGCCGTGGGCATCAGTGATCGCACCCCCGGACTCGCTGACGCAGATGTAACCGGCGGCGTGGTCCCACACCTTCTCCCGGTAACCAGCCTGCGTCGGGAGCCGGAGATAGACCTCCGCGTCACCCCGGGCAACGACCGCGTACTTGCACTGACTGTCGATGCGAACCGTGTCCGACACGATGCCGAGCGCGGCCTTCACCCGCGCGGTGTGGTCGTGAGACGAGTGCCCGGATTCGACAGATTCGACGAAGCGCAGGGTCGCCGCATCGGCCGTGTCGGTGACGGCGATCCTGGTCCACGAACGGTCGTCTGTCAGCAGCCCCGCCTGCCACGTCCCGCCACCTTCGTTCGCCCACAAGACGACGCCACCGTCACCGGGACCGAGAGCCGGGCACCCGAGGGCGCCGGCGACGATCCGGTCGCCTTCGAGAAGGGCGAGGGCGATCGCGTACTGGTCGCCACGCAAGTAGCCCTTCGTCCCGTCGATGGGATCGAGCACGAAGCGCCGCGGCGCCGTGGCCGCGCCCTCGTCAGGTTCGAGCGCGCGCCGGATGGCGTCCAGGTCCAGACGGACGCCGCCGAGGGCGACAGCCTCGGTCACGATCTTCGCGAACGCGGGATCGCCGAGCATGGACGCGTCCTCTTCACCGAGGACGGGCACGTCTGCGAAGTTCTCCGACAGGGCGTTGCGGACGACCGCCTGCGCGCCGAGGTCGGCGACGGTGACCGGCGACCGGTCATCCTTCGTACGCGCGCTCTCCGGGAGCAGCGTCTTCCGCACGCTCTCGCACAGGTGCCCCGCGCGGGTGACGGCAGCAACCATGACGTCCTTCAGTCGTTCAGCGTGCAAGGTCAGCTCTCGGACACGGAAAGTTCAAGGACGAAGCGCGCACCATGCGAGACGACCGGATCAGGGACGTCGCTCCTGGCCTCCACCGCCCACCTTGGAACTTCGCGCCCAATGAAGCTCCTTGACGAGAGCGGGTGACAACTGGCCCTGCTTCTCGTAGGGAGCGAGCAGCGCGACGATCCGGTCGCGCTGCCCCAATCGCCGCCACGCGAGCACGAGGGCGTGCAGCACGTCGGTCGAAGTCGGGTCCTTGGCGAGGGCGAGCTCGAGGAAGGTGACGGCGGGAACGGGGTGGCCGGACAGCAGCTTGGACATCCCGGTGTGGTACGCCAACGCAGGCAAATCCGGAGCCAGGCGCGACGCAGACGAGAACATGCTCGCCGACGTAGTCGCGTGCTGCACCCGACGCGCACCGGTCGTGGCCTTCGCGGCCTCCAGGTGCGTCCGCCCGAGCAGGTCGGTCGCCTCAGGCGTCCCCGGTGCCGACGCGTAGGCGAGCCGGAATGCCGCCGTCGCCAGGTCCTGGTCGCCCAGCCGAATGGCGCAGCGCGCGATCCCGATGCTCGCAAGGAAGGGGCGCGGCTGCATCTGCGCGGCCTGTTCGAACACGGCCTTCGCCTCCGCGACACGACCGGACTCGAACATCTTCTCCGCGCGACGCTCCTGCAGCGTCGCGGAAGGTAGCCCGCGGCTGGAACCGCCCACGCAACCGGCAGCCAGGAACGCCGTGATCAAGATGAAGGGCCTCACGCCAACCATGCTCCTGTGACGAGGTAGCTCGATCAAGGGGACATCTGCCAGATCAGCCCCGGACTTGATTAGAATATGGGTAGATCGCCGCGTATGAATAGGGGGAGCGTACTGCGCCTCCCCCCGCCGGAATCCCCGGAAGAATGCCCTATGAACAGCACCCAGTCATTCTGGTTCATGATCGTCGCCTGCTCCGCCATGTGGGCGTTCGTCGCCGTCGTCAAGACGGTCGTCGATGGCATCGTCCGCGTCCGCGAGGAGAAGGCCCAGATCCAGCGCGAGTATCTCACGGAGATGATGTCCGAGATCGCGGAGATCAAGGAGCGCCTCGCCATCTCCTCGAAGGAGGAGACCCCGGTTTGAACGGCTCCGTAGCGCGACCGAGGCGAGAGTCAGCCTGACCCAGGATCGACCCGCTCCCGTGCTGCCGCCTCCCCCGCAACCCAGCCAGTCGCAAAGGCCGCCTGGAAGTTGAACCCGCCGATCGGGCCGTCGACGTCCAGGATCTCTCCGCAGACATACAGCCCGGGCACGCACCGAGCGGCCATGGTCTTGGGGTCGACCTCGTGCAACGCAACGCCGCCGACGGTCACCTCCGCCCGGTCATAACCAAGCGTATCCAGCACCCGCACCTCGAGCCCCTTCACCAGACTGACGAGACGCCGACGCGCGTCGCGCGGCAGTGTCGCGGCCGTGGTGTCGCCCGGGATCCCCGCGCGCGCGACGAGCGCCCGGCGCAAGCGTTCCGGAAATCGGAGCGGCAGTAACGCTGGGATGCTCTTCCGGCGACTCTTGGACGCTTCGATCACGGCGCGATCAACCGCGTCGAAGTCCAGGTCGGGGCAAAGGTCGATACTCAGCCACGCGGAGTCATCCTGACCCACTGACCCTGCGAGGTTCATGGGGCCGGGCCCCGAAAGCCCGTCGTGGGTGAACAGGACGGGGCGATCCCAGGACTCCCGCGTCGCGCCGGTGGCGTGATCGAACAAACGAACCCGCGCCGGATCGACCGTGATCCCGGCGAGCGCCGACAGATCTTGGTCGGCTGTTCGCAATCCGACGAGTCCTGGCTTAAGCGGCGTCACGGCGAGGCCCAGTCCGCGGGCGATGGAATACCCGTCCCCCGTCGTACCGGCCTTCGGATAGGAGCGCCCGCCGACCGCGAGAATGACCCTCTCCGCATCGATGTCTCCGTCGCTCGTCACGACCGTCCAGCCGGGCTCGAGGCGCTGGACCGACGCGCCGCAACGCAACGAGACACCGACAGTTTGAGCGGTTGTCACCAGCGCCTCGAGTACGACGGACGCCCGACCTGCCACCGGAAACACCTTCTCCATCGCCTCCTCCCGGAGGGCCACACCACGCGCCTCGAACCAGTCACGCAGACGACGCGGAGGAAGAGCGCGGAACGACGGACGCAGAAACCTACGTTGCGATTCCGCAAACGTGTTCAGGAGCGCCGAGCCCTCACGCGTCGTCGTCAAGTTGCAGCGGCCGCCGCCTGACGCGAGGATCTTCACTCCCGGCTTGGGGTTCTTCTCCAAGAGCACCGTGCGCGCACCCGACTCGGCCGCGCGGATCGCCGCCATCAACCCGGCCGCACCGGCGCCGAGCACCGCCACGTCGAAGGTCCGCATCAGAACACTTCAGGTCTGGAGGCGACGAAGTCCAGCTCCAGGATGCTCCGGCAGGAGACGGTCGTCGCACCGGGCTGTGCGCATCGACTCCGCCCACCCAGGGGTCGGGGTCGCAGTTGGGCAGCGGCGGAAACGACGGGGGGGGGCAGCGGCCTCTCGTCCATGCGGTCACCTTAGCGTATGACCGAGGTGGCCGAGACGGCGGCGGCGCGGACCCGCCCCGTGCTGGAGGTCCCCCCCGGTGACGAGCGGGATGTGCAGGTGACGATCCTCCTCCCCGCCGACAACGAAGAGGCGGCCATTGGGTCCGCCGTTCGGGCAATTCGTGAGAGCATGGCCAAAGCCGGCCTCGCCTACGAAATCCTGGTTGTCGACGACATGAGCTCGGACCGCACAGCCGAGATCGCTGAAGAGACCGGCGCTCGGGTCATCCGCCGACCCGTCAACGGCGGCAGTCCCGTCGAGGTCGTCAGGGACTGGTAGACACGTGCCTGGCCGCCCATGGGGCGGGACCGGTATGCAGCCCGAAGTTCGCACCTGTCGAGTCCCTCCCGCCTCGCTATAATTCCGGCCACTGTGGCGGGCGGCGCCCCAATCGTCCCTTTCCCCGCCTCCCAACGAACCAAGACCCAGGAATCATCAATGAGCAATTTCATCGGCCAAGCGGCACCCGCATTCACCGCGCCGGCGGTGATGCCGGACGGCAGCACGCAAGACGTCAGCCTTTCGGACTACGCCGGCAAGTACGTGGCGCTCTTCTTCTATCCGAAGGACTTCACCTTCGTCTGACCCTCCGAGCTCATCGCTTTCGACCATCGCATGGATGAGTTCGAAAAGCGGGGCGTCCAGGTCCTGGGCGTTTCCATGGATGACGCGGAGACTCACGCACGTTGGCGGGACACCGCCATCAACGAAGGCGGCATCGGCCCGGTCAAGTACCCGCTCCTGGCGGACACGACCAAGAAGATGTCTCAGGACTACGACGTGGTCCACGCCGAAAGCGGCTTCTCCGCACGCGGCACCTACCTCATCGATCCCGACGGGGTGTGCTGGCACGCGCTGGTCAACAACCTGCCGCTGGGCCGCGACATGGACGAACTCCTCCGCGCCATCGACGGCGTGCAGTTCTTCAAGGAGCACGGCGAGGTCTGCCCCGCAGGCTGGGCGACCGGAAAGCCCGGCATGGCTCCGTCCGACGACGGAGTGAAGTCCTACCTGACAGACCACGCGGACAGCCTCTAGTCTCCGCATCTGTTGAACGAAGGGCCCCGCCGACCTCGGTCAGCGGGGCCCTTCGCGTCCGGGGCCCTCTCCGACTTACTTGGAAGCGTCGTGGACGACGCGCCCGCCGACGACGGTCATGGCCACCCCGGTCTCGAGGATCTTCGCGGAATCGATCGTGAAGAGATCCTGATCCGTCATCACGAAATCGCACAGGCGGCCCGGCGCCAGCGATCCCTTGACCTGCTCCCTGTGCTCGCCGTAGGCGCTGCCCCATGTGTAGGCGTGGATCGTCTCCCATGTCGTCAGACGCTGCTCGGGGAACCAGCCCGTCTTCGGTTCCATGCGCTGGATGTTGGTGCGGGTGACGCCGCTGAAGACGCCTCGCATGGGGTCGAGGGGTTCGACGGACCAGTCGGTCCCGAAAGCGAGCCGTGCCCCCCCGTCCAGGAGGCTCCGCCAGGGGTACGCGGTGCGACAGCGCAGCCGTCCGATACGCGTCTCGGCGAACCGCATGTCCGTCGTGCAATGGGTGGGCTGCATGCTGGCGACGACACCGAGCTTTCTGAAACGACGCAGGTCGTCCTTGTGAATCACCTGCGCGTGCTCGACGCGGTGCCGCCGCCCCTTCGTACCGTTGACGTTGGCGGCCTTCTCGTAGGCGTTCAACACCATGTGGACGCCCTTGTCCCCGATGGCGTGGATGCCCATCTGGAAGCCGAGGCGGTCGGCCTCCACGACGGACTTATCGAGCTGCTCCTGCGTCATCCTCGGGAGACCGAGGAAGTCCTTGCGGTCGACGAACGACTCGAACATGGCCGCCGTCCCGTCGCCCAGGGTCCCATCGATGTAGCCCTTCAAGAACCCGACCCGCACCCAGTCGTCGCCCTGTCCGGTCATGACGCCCTGCTCGTGGAGCCACCGCGCCTGGCGTAGCTGCAACCAGCCGGTCCATCGAACCGTGAGTTTCCCCTCGTCCCGTAGCTCGCGGACGACCTTCATCTCGGCCAGGCTGCTCGACGTCTGAACGCTGGTCACCCCGCGCTGCGCGGCGTACGCGAACCCAGCGATGAGATCGTCCTTCTGGCGCTGTTTGCGCTGCTCACGGGTCAGCCGCGGGCCGCGCCCTCGACGGCGCACCAGCCCCGAAGCCGACTCGAGCAAGATGCCCGTCGGCTCACCCGTCTCCGGGTCGCGCTGGATCTCCCCGGCGTGTGGGTCTTTCGTGTCCTTGGTGACACCCGAGAGCTTGAGCGCCAGTGAATTCACCCACACGGAGTGACCACTGGCGCGCCCAAGCACGACGGGGTTGTCGGGAGAGATCCGATCCAGATCCTCCTTGGTCGGCCACGCCTCGCCCCACAACGTGTGGTCGTAGCGAGAGCCCGAGACCCACTCACCCGGTTCAGCCTGGTCCACCGCCTCCTTCACGAGCGCGAGCACCTTGGCGAGGCTGTCGACGCCGTAAAGATTCAGCCGCCGCAGACCACTGGAACCGCCGCCGAAGTGCGCGTGGCTGTCATTGAACCCCGGCACCACGAGACGTCCCTTGGCGTCGATCACCTTGGTCTCGGCGCCGATGAACGGCTGGACATCCTCGCGCGTGCCGACCGCGACGATCCACTCACCGCGTGCGACCAGCGCATCGGCGCGCGGGACGCGGTCGTCCATGGTGATGATCTTCGCGTTGATGATCGCGAAGGTGCCGGGAGAGCCGGCGCGTCCGCCCTGAGCCGAGACGGGTGTCAGGAGCGCGAGAAGACCGAGAACAAGTCGAGCGAGCATGGCGGGCCCTCATTTCAGGGCCCGCCATGGTAACCGCGTCAGTTGACGGAGTAGATCGAGGAGTCGGACTGCGGGAAATAGGCCGTCGTCCAGCCCGCCGGCACCGCGCCCCCGGCGTTGTACTCGTAGACCGCGTCCGTCGTCAGTGCGCCCACCTGCAGGCCCGTACCGGCAAGGGTGGAGAACGAGATGGCGGCTCCTGGTGTGCCGGCGCTGCCATTGGATATGCCCGTGAGCGACCCCGTAAGGTGGGCCGGCGACGGCGTGTAGTTGGCGATCGACGTTCCACCCGCGTCATCGAAGATGATGTCGAAGCTGTTCAGGTTGGGAGGAATGGTCCCGAACTCGGGAACGTTGATGAACTGGATGGTGATGTCGTTCGGGTTGGGGACGACCTGGACCGTGCCGCCGGCGTTCGGGGAGAGGTCGGACCACAGCCCCGCGACACGCGGCATCTGCGTCGTGAACTCCAGCGCCGTGGGTGTGAAGTCGGTCGATCCGCTGTTGAACGACACGTATCCGTTCGAGCAGACGTAGAAGCCGTCGTAGACGGTGCCGTAGAAGCCGATGCCGCCCCAGGTCGCCGCGATCAGCGCGGCCCAGAAGGTGTAGGCCTTGGTCGGATCCGTGTCGAAGTCGAGGAACTGGAACTTGCCCGCCTCCCAGCCGTCGGAGAGCGCCTGCGTCACGCCGCCCTCGACGTGCTGACCGCCGGTGACCAGCGCG
>JABSRK010000005.1:0-11710 GCA_013213915.1 Planctomycetota bacterium | reverse complement strand
GGTGCCGTAGAAGACGCTGCACCGAAAGCACAGAGCGGTGGTCCCGTCGCAACCGCGTCCGTGGCGTCGTCACCAAGAGTCAGCACCTGGGTCGTGGGACTGCCGGCGACGACATCCAGTTGGTTCCCCTGGGTCACGGTGAAGTTGTCCGCATGGGCCGGGTTCACGATCAACGCTTGACCCGACACCGTCAGGGCCGCCGGTGGTGCGAAGACGAGCGCGAAAGGCGCGAACGACGAGGTGGATAGGTTGGGAGCAGTCGCCCCGTTGAGGAAGGTCAGGGGCTGGGTGAGGTCCAGGTTGACGACCTGTCCACCGGCCGTGACCGTACCCGAACCGATGACGCCGGCCACGAGGGGCGCGAAGTAGTAGCCCATGTCCCAGGGGTTACCCGCCAGGGTCCCCGAGAAGTTGACGCTAGCCGGGAATCCCGTGCACTGCGTCACGACAGCGGGCGTGAAGCCGCCGGTCGTGGCTCCGTTGATGTCCATCGACGCTTCCATCGAGTTGCCCTGATAGTGGGGCGTTACGGAGGGGATCTCGACGAGGCCTGGTCCCAGGAAACCGGTCCCGCCCCAGATGGGCGTCGCGCTCATGTCGTTCCACTGACCCGGACAGACCGAGTCCATGAAGACGAAGTCGTGGTTCGAAGCGGTCGCGCTCGGCTCGGCGGGGCACCAGTTGGTGTAGGTCAGCGGCTCCCCGCTATCCCAGACGAACGTGCCTTCCGAAGCCGAGTCGGAAAGTCCGATCCAGTAACTGCCCGGGAAGTTGGCCTGGATGAACGCGTCCTCCGCCGGGTCGTTGATGGCGACCAGATACCCGCCGAGGGCGTTGGCGTTGAACTTGGCCACGAGGACGTTCTGGGTGGCGCTGCCGGCGAGCAGATAGGTGTGGCCGTTGGCCGGGTTGACGACCTGGCCTGACGCCACCGGCACGGCGACCATCAGCGCGACGAGGAGAAGGGGGAAGACGAAACGCATGGTGTTGACTCCCTGCGTGTAGCTGCGTGTAGAAACGAACGGGGGTAGGACAACGGAGCGCACTGCTCAAAACCGGTGCAGGCTCCCCGAATGGACCAAGCTACCAGACACCGCGCCAAGCCGCTTCGCTGCACCAAGACCGCTGGTCTCAAGCCCTTGGCGTAAGGTCGGATACGTGGCGGACAGCGCCGTCGGCTCAGGCGCCGACCGTTTCCTTGAGCTCGTTCAAGGTCTCCTGCAACGCGACCTTGGCGTCCGAGAAGAGCATGTGCGCGTTGTCCGCCTCGAACAGCGGGTTCCGCACACCCGCATAGCCCGGGCTCAGGGACCGCTTCACGACGATGACCTGTCGGGCCTCGTGGACGTTGAGGATCGGCATGCCCGCGAGGGGGCTCTGCGGGTCGTCGAGAGCCGCGGGATTCACCACGTCGTTCGCGCCCAGGACGATCACCACGTCCGTGGTCTTGAACTCGGGGTTGATCTCGTCCATCTCGACGAGCTGTTCGTACGGGACGCTAGCCTCGGCGAGCAGCACGTTCATGTGTCCCGGCATGCGCCCTGCGACGGGGTGGATCGCGTACTTCACCTGGGCGCCCTGGGCCTCGAGAAAATCGCCGAGCTCCCGCGTCACGTGTTGCGCCTGCGCCACGGCGAGGCCGTAACCGGGAACGAAGATCACCGACGAGACGCCCTCGAGCATCATGGCCAGCTCCTCGGGACCCACGCTCTTGACGTCGCTGTACTCGCGTGCGTCTTCGCTGCTCGCGGCGCCGGCGGTCTGCCCGAAGCCGCCAAGCAGAACACTCAGGAGCGAGCGGTTCATGGCCTTGCACATGATGTTGGTCAAGATCAGGCCCGACGCGCCGACCAGGGCACCGGACACGATCAACACCGGCGACTTCAGCACGAAACCGGTCATCGCCGCCGCGATGCCCGAGTACGAGTTCAAAAGTGAGATGACGACGGGCATGTCGGCGCCGCCGATGGGGAGCACCAGCAAGACGCCCAGCCCGAGCGCCAGGAGAGCCAGAATGACGGAGACCATCATGGCGGCGTCGGGACCGAGCACCCAACCGATGAGGACGGTCAACCCCAGGGCCACCAGGATCAGGGCCCCGTTGATCGGATGCTGCAGGTTGTAGACGACCGCGTCGCTGGTCACCTTGCCGGAGAGCTTGGCGTAGGCGACCACGGAACCAGTCAACGTCACCCCGCCCACGAGGATGGACAGAGCCAGGGCCAGGGTCGTGTCCCAGCCCCCCATTCCACGAGCCAAGCTCGCACCTTCGGGCAAGTCGGGGAGTCTGGTGGCCAGGAACGCCAGCACCACGAACACGGACGCCGCCCCCCCTGAACCATTGAACAGGGCGACCATCTCGGGCATCTCGGTCATCTGCACCTTCTTGGCCGCGAAGGCGCCGATGGCGCCGCCGACCACGGCGCCGGCGATGATCCAGCTCCAGTCCACCCCTTGGCCAGGGGACCGCGCGTCGAGCTCGCCGACGGCGCCGATCACGACCAGCAGCATGGCCAACGCAGCCAGCCGGTTGCCGCTCTTCGCGGTGCGGACCTTGCCCAGTCGCTTGATCCCGAAGATGAAGAGGACGATCGCGACGAGATACGCGACATGGAACCACGCGCCCCCCATCACTTCTCCTCCTTCTTGCTACCGAACATGGTGAGCATGCGGTCGGTCACCATGAAGCCACCCACCACGTTGATGCTCGCCGTCGCGATGGCGAGGAAGCCCATGGCGTTCGCCATGAACGGCGAGTTGGTGAAGTAGGCGCAGGTCAAGGCACCCACGATGGTGATGCCCGAGATGGCGTTGGCGCCCGACATCAACGGCGTGTGGAGCGTCGGCGGCACCTTGGTGATGAGCTCGAAGCCGAGGAAGATCGCCAGCACGAAGATAGTCAGTTCCATCATGACGTGGACACCCCCCGGTTCTCGATCGCCTCACTGGTCGGCCCGTGGCGGACCTCGCCGTCATGGATGATGAGCGCACCGTCGATGACCTCGTCCTCGAGGTCGAGCTTGATGGCGCCTCCTGCGTTCTTGTCCACGACGTCCATGACGAGCGCCAGGATGTTGCGCGCGTACACGTTGCTCGCATCGGTCGGCAGCATGGCGGGCACATTGGGCTCGCCGATGATGGTGACGCCGTGCTTGGTGACCCGCCCCGGCTCGGACAGCTCGCAGTTGCCGCCCTGCGATACGGCCAGGTCCACGATCACCGCCCCGTGCTTCATCTTCTCGACGACATGGGCCGGCACGAGAACGGGCGCCTGGCGCCCCGGGATCAGCGCGGTGCAGACCACCATGTCCGCCTCCACCAGGTGGCTCTCGATGATCTCCTGCTGGCGCTTCTTCTGTTCGTCGGTGAGCTCCTTGGCGTAGCCCCCCTCCCCCGAAGCCTCCACCGTCTCGATGAATTTGCCGCCCAACGATTCGATCTGCTCCTTCACCTCGGGGCGGATGTCTGAGGCCTCGACGATGGCGCCCAGGCGCTTGGCCGTGGCGATGGCCTGCAGGCCGGCGACCCCCGCGCCCATGACAACGACCTTCGCCGGCTTCAGGGTGCCGGCCGCCGTGACCATCATGGGCATGATGCGGGCGAGCGCGTCGGCGCCCATGAGCACCGCCTTGTATCCCGCCAGGTTCGCTTGCGACGACAGGGCGTCCATCTTCTGTGCACGCGAGATGCGCGGGACGGCCTCCATCGCCAGGACCGACACCTTGCGGTCGGACAGCCTCCCCGCCAGATCCGGGTCCTGCACCGACCACACGAACGACACGAGCAGCGCGCCCGGCTTCATGCCGTCGACCTCCCCTGGTTCGGGCGGGTTGACCTTCAAGACGAGGTCGGCCTCACTCCACCCGGACGCGGCGTCGATCAGAGAAGCTCCCGCCGCCCCGTAGTCGTCGTCGCTGATGTGGCTGGCCACCCCGGCACCCGCCTCGACGGTCACGTCGAGGCCGAGCTTCTTGAAGCGTTTGACGGTCTCGGGCGTCGCGGCGACCCGCGACTCCCCATCCTGTCTCTCTCTTGGCACGAAGACCTTGGTCATGCTCTGTGTCCCGATTCAAAGGCATCCGCGCGCGTCCTTCGCAGCGCGTTGGGGCGGGAGTATAGCGAGATGACAGACGCGCCAGAACCTCGCTTCGCCGCCCTATCTCCCGCCGCGCAGGCGCTGCTCCAGTTGCTGGATCTGGGCCTGGAGAGCGGTGTCCTGGGGATCGAGTTTCTGCCACGTCCGCGCGTGTCGGAGGGCACGCGCGACGTCGTCGAGGTCGCGGGCGATGGTCACCAGCGCCTGCAGGACGTCGCGATCGGTGGGGTGTTCGCCGTGGACAGACTCGAGGACGTCCAGGGCCTGCCGCCCCTGGCCGGTCGACATGAGCGCCACCCCGTACATGTAGCCGTGTCTGGCAACGCCGCGGTCGAGGACCCACGCCTTTCCGAGCGGCTTCAGCGACTGGCGGTACTGCTTCACGCGAACGAGCGCCAGGCCCAGCGCGTGGTGGAGCCCCGGCGCGTCGGGCAAGCGCGCGAGCCCGTCGCGCAAGATGCGGACCGCGGCGTCGTCGTCACCCCGTTCGCGGTGCACGTCCGCAAGGTTCGCCCACGCGTTGCGGGCGTTGGGGTCTAGGCGCAGCGCCGTGCGATACGCCGCCACGGCTTCGTCGAGACGCCCCTGTTCGGCACGGAGCAGCCCGATGTTCTCGTGCGCGAAGGCCCGATCAGCGTTCACCATCTGGGCCGACACGTAAGCGGCGATGCCGCGCTCACGCGCCGCCAGGGACGCCCCCGACAGCACCCCGTCCTGAATCGACGCCAGGCGCCGCGCCGCCTCGATGCGTACGGCGCGCACGGAATCGTCCATCATCGGGTCACCGATACGGAGGCGGGTCTCCACCGGCAGCATGGACAGTAGCCGCGCCGCCGCCAGACGCACCAGCGGGTCCGGATCGACGCTCCCGCTCTCCACCGCAGCCAGCGTCTCCGGGTCCCCTCGCTCGCCAAGTTCGGAGGTCGCCGTCGCGCGGACGATGCCGGCCGCCTGGGGGTCACGCGCCAGCGCAAGCAGGCGCGCCGCGGCATCGGCCGCGCCGTTGCGCGCCGCGTGAAGCACCTCCCCGAAATGGGGCGGCCGCTTGGGCTTGTCGTACCAGCGGTCTATGGCCGCGGTAGCCCAGGCCGCCGACTGGTCCTCGTGGCAGCCGTTGCACGCGTTTGGCGTCCCGATTTTTTCGGTCAGGTCCGGACGCGGCACCCGGAGGCTGTGATCGTGACGGGGATCGACCACCATGTAGTGCTTCGACGGCATGTGGCAACTCACACACTGGGCCCCCGGCGTCCCCGGCTCGTGGAAGTGATGGGCCTTCGTGTCGAAGCGGTCAGGGAGGTGGCATCGGTAGCACAGGGTGTTGCCCTCGGATCGCAACCCGAGATCGTGGGGTTTGTGACAGTCGGTGCACACGACGCCTTGGGCGTGCATCTTGCTCTGGGCGAACGACCCCCAGACATAGACCTCGTCGTTGATCTGCCCGTCCGCGTGGTAGAGCCCCTCCCGCAACAGCGCCGGCACCAGCTTGTCGAGCAGCGTCTGCCCGTGCACGTCCCCGGTGATCATGGTGCGGCGAGCGTGGCATCGCGCGCACGCGGTGATCTGGTTGGCTGACGGCGGCGGCCCCTCGCGCTTCGCCTGCCCCGTCTCCTTGTCGATGACCCAGCGCGCGTCCGGTAAGCCCCGTAGCGACGTGACGAGCCCCATCTGCTGCGCCGTGCCGTCGTACGTGCCCTGCTCCCCCACCGCCGCTCTCTCCTCGGACCACGTCACGTGCTCGGACCCGGGCCCGTGGCACGCCTCGCAACTCACGTCGATCTCCGACCACTGGGTGTCGAAGCTGTCCCGTTCGAGGTCGTAGTTGCGCGACAAGCCGGTGGAGTGGCAATCCGCGCACATGAAGTTCCAGTTCTGATTCGGACCTGTCCAGTGAAGGATGTCGGTATGGGGAATGGCCTCGTCCTGATACAGGTGGTACCAGCGCTGGCCGCCGTCATCCTTCGGCCGCGTATCCCAGCAGAGCGGCAACGACTGCATGCGACCACCGGGAAACTTGACCAGGTACTGCTGCAACGGCGTGACACCGAATGCATAGGCGACCTCGAAGTCCGTAAACTCTCCGTCCGGGCCGTCCGTGTTGACCCAGAACTTTCCGTCCCGCTCGAACATCGTTGACGTGGTGCCGAAATGCTCCAGCTTCTGGTCGCTGAAGTCCCCCAGCACGTTCTTCTTCGTCGCCGGCTGCATGGCCAGGTCATGATGCGAGCCCTGCCACAGAGCATCCTCGTCGGCGTGGCACACCGCGCAGCGGCCGCGTCCAACGAACGTCGCGGCGGGCGCCCCATCGGCCTGGTCGGACGGAGGATCGACCGCATCGTCACCGCACGCAACGAGCAGGACTGAGAGGCCGAGGGAGATGAGGACAAGCCCACGCATCGGCCGGGAGATTAGCACGCACGGCCCGTCTCAACGGTGACCGCGCTCATCCCGTACGATCTCGGGATGCGCATCGTAGTCCTGCTCGTGGTGACCTGCGCGGCGCCCCTCGTCGCGCTGACCGTCCTGGTCGGGACGGCCAACGGGCAATCCCCTTTCGTCGCGGGGGCGGTGGCGATCCCCACGGACGTCGAACACGGGTTGCTGCTGCTGGGTGAGCTGGGCTGCACCGCATGCCACGAATCGGGCACCGCATCCGTCCACGTGCTGCCCAAGTCTGCGCCGGACCTCTCCCGCGTCGGCGAACGGGTCGACCCCCGCTGGATGATCGCGTTCGTCAGCGACCCGCAAGGGACCAAGCCCGGAACGACCATGCCGCACACGGTCGCGCGGGAACAGGCGGAGGACATCGTCCACTGGCTCATGTCACGGACCCGTCGCCGTCCCGAGCGCCGCGCCCCCGACCTGGGCGCCGCCACCCGTGGAGAGCGCCTCTTCCATGAGGTCGGCTGCGTCGCGTGCCACGCACCGCGCCGCGAAGGCGCCGATGTCCTGAACGAGTCATCTGTGCCGTTGCCTCTGCGCCTCGAAGACAAGTACACCTTCGACGCCCTCACCCGCTTTCTGCGACGGCCGCTGGACGTGCGGCCCTCCGGCCGCATGCCTGACCTGAAGCTCTCGGGCCGCGAGGCGGACGACATCTCCCACTACCTGTTGAAGGACACCCGGGTCCCCGGAACCCTTCGCTACGCCCTCTACCACGGGCGCCGGGAGACCCTCGACCCCTACTTCTCCACCGAACTGCGACGGGCCGGCCTCGCTGACGGCTTCGATCCCGAGATCGCCCGGCGAGGCAACGACTTTGCGTTGCGGTTCGACGGATTCATCGAAGCGCCCGCTGCGGGTTCGTACCGGTTCTTCCTCCGCTCCGACGACGGCAGCCGGTTGCGGATCAACGGCAAGCTCATCGTCGACAACGACGGGCATCGGCGTAATCAGAAGTCCGTGGAGAAGGACGGCCTCGTCCAGCTCACCAAGGGCTGGCACCCGATCGAGATCACCTATTTCCAGCGCGTGAGGAACAGGGTGCTGGACGTCTCGTGGGAGGCCCCGGGAATGGCCAGGGCTCCCGTCCCCGCCAGCGCCCTGCGCAGCACCAGGGAGCCCGTCGTCGTGCCGCCACCGTTCGCGGTGGACGCCGACAGGGCAGCCCGCGGCAAGGACTTGTTCACGTCGGAGGGATGCGCTGCGTGCCATCGCGCCGAACGGGAGGCGACGCCGCCTGCCGATGCGCCCGTGCTGCAGGGGCTGCGCGCGGAGCGAGGCTGCCTCTCGCAGGACATCGCCGACGGCGGGACCCCCGACTTCCGCCTCTCCCCCGACCAGGGGCGGGCCATCGACGCGGCCCTGCTCTGGCTGCGCACCTTGCCAAGCGAGCCCGAACCCGCCACGCGCATCACGCGGAAGATCGCGTCGTTGAATTGCTACGCGTGCCACGAACGTGACGGCGTCGGCGGACCGACTGAAGCGCGCGAGTCGTGGTTCACGTCGGGCGGACACAACCAGGGCACGGAGGGACGCATCCCGCCCCGCCTGACCGGCGTGGGCGACAAGCTCAAGCACCCCTGGCTCACCAAGGTCCTCAGCGAGGGCGCGTCCATGCGGCCCCTGTTCCATACCCGCATGCCACGCTTCGGTGACGCCAACCTGGCGGGTCTCACCGACGATCTCATCACCGCGGACCGCCGCGCGGCCACGCCGCCGAAATCCACGGACGACCTGGCGACGCAACGCGCCGCAGGACGCCAGCTGGTCGGCGCCGTCAACGGGTTCAACTGCATCGCGTGCCATCACTTCCACGACGGCGAGGGCCCGACCATGCAGATGGTGGACCTCACCGACGTCACCGAGCGCATCCACGAGGACTGGTTCCAGCGGTGGATCCGCGACCCAGGCCGGTTCCTCCCCGGCACGCGCATGCCGAGCTACCTGCCCCACGCCGAGGTGCTCGACGGCGACCTGGACAGGCAGTTCGCGGCGATCTGGACCTACCTGTCCGACGGACGCCGCGCGCTCAAGCCCGTGGGCGTCAGCCGACAGAACCACGAGCTCACCGTCGGCGGCGAAGCGATCGTCTACCGCGGCAAGCTGCGCGACGTCGGATACCGTGGCATCGCCATCGCCCATCCGGAGCGCGCACACCTCGCCTTCGACGCCGAGAACATCCGCTACGCGTTGTTGTGGAAGGGACGCTTCCTTGACGCCCGGCCCCACTGGACGGGGCAGAGTTCGGGGAGCGCCGGGCCGCGAGGACACGACGTGGTCAAGCTGCCCCAGGGACCCTCGTGGACCACCCCGAGCGGTCCGGCGAAGACACGCTTCCGCGGCTACCGCCTGGACAAGGACCCGATCCGACGCCCCACGTTGCGATACCACGTCGGCGACATGCTCGTCTCAGACCACACCCGCGGTCTCAAGGACAGCGCCGGGATCGTCCGCACCCTCACGTTCGCCGGGCGTCCCCCCGAGGGGCTGTCCCTGCGGCTGTCGGAGGGACCGGTGGCCGACGACAAGCTCAGAGTGACGGTGAAGGGGGCCACCGCCATCGTCACCGAGGAGAACGGTGTGAAGTCCACGCGCGTCCCGATCCCGGCCGGCACCAAGACCCTGGAGGTCACCTACCGATGGTAGTCCGCTTCGCGATCATCCTCCTGGCGCTGTCGCCTGCGCTCGTCGCCCAGGTCGAGGCCGCCGGGGTCACCCCCGTCGACGCTGGTCTCGCCGGACGGGAGAACGCGTACTACGTCCTCGAAGATCTCCTGACGCCGTGGACCACCACGGTCGAGGCGACCGCCTTCGCGCGCATGCCCGACCACCGGGTCGCCATCGCCACCCGGCGCGGCGACGTGTTCATCACCACCGGCCTCAGCCGCGCCAACCGGGTCCCCGACTACAACTTGTTCGCCAGCGGCCTCCACGAGATCCTGGGCCTCGCGTACAAGGACGGCGCCCTCTACGCGACGCAGCAGGGCGAGGTCACCAGGCTGGTGGACGAGGACGGAGACGGCCGCGCCGATCTCTTCGAGACCGTCAGCGACGCCTGGGGATTCGGCGATTACCACGAGTTCACCTACGGGTCCCAGTTCGACAGGGACGGCAACCTGTGGATCGCCCACTGCCTGACCAAGTCGTACACGTCCGAACGCCTCTTCCGTGGATGGGTGCAACGCATCACCCCCGACGGCCGGACCATCCCCACCTGCAGCGGCGTGCGCAGCCCGGGGGGGCTGGGCATGAACGCCGAAGGGGACATGTTCTACACGGAGAGCCAGGGCCCCTGGAACGGCTCCTGCGGACTCAAGCACCTGCGCCCCGGCGCCTTCCTGGGGCACCCCATCTCGTTCAAGTGGTACGAGCAGGCGCCGCATCTGGGACCGGCGCCCAAGGTCCCCAACGGCGGCCGCGATGTCCGCCAGTACAACGAGGTCAAGAACGTCCCCGAGCTGATGCCCACGTCCATCGTGCTCCCGTACAAGAAGATGGGCCAGTCCGCATCCGCCATCGTCCTGGACGACTCGGGCGGCGCGTTCGGCCCGTTCGAAGACCAACTGTTCGTGTCGGACTACACCCTGAGCCTGGTGATGCGGCTGTATCTCGAGAAGGTGAACGGCGTCTACCAGGGCGCCTGCTTCCCATTCCGTCAGGGCTACTCAACCGGTCTCATCGGCATGGGCATGACCCGGGACGGACACCTGGTCGCCGGGGGATGCAGCCGCGGCTGGCCCACCCGCGGCACCAAGCCCTACGCGCTCCAGCGCCTCCGGTGGACGTCCAAGATGCCGTTCGAGATCGACGAGATGCGGATCGAAAAGGACGGATTCGCCCTGCTGTTCACCAAGCCCGTCGATTCGAAAACCGCCACCGACGTCCGCTCCTACGCCATGACGTCCTATACCTATCGCTACCAGAAGGTCTACGGCAGCCCCGAGGTGGACCACGCCACACACAAGATCTCAGGCGCCGTGCTCGACCCCGACGGCAAGACGGTTCACATCACCGTCGAAGGGTTACGTGTCGGACACGTCCACGAGTTGACGGGGAACGGCGTGCGATCCCAGGACGGGGACGCCCTGCTGCACTCGGTGGCGTACTACACGCTGAACGCGCTGCGTTAGGCAAACACCCGACGCAGGTACTCGAGGCTTTGGCGCGCCACCGTGGGGCCGTCGGGGGCGTAGTCGAACACCTCCACCGAGACCCAGCCGTCGTAGTCCACGTCGTGGAGCGCCTTCGCGATGGGCGCGAAATCCACGTCCCCGGTTCCGGGCCCGCGCAGGTTCTTGTCGTTGGCGTGGAAGTGGGCGAGGTCGTCGGCGTGGGCCGCGATGAGCTCGGGGATCGTCCGGGTCTCGGAACACATGGCCCGCACGTCCAGGTGCATCTTGCACGCGTCGTGGTCAACGGCGCGCATCAGGCGCGCGGCCTCGTCGGCGCTGGCGAGGAAGTTGGTGTCCTCCGGCGTCAGGGGCTCCAACGCCAGGGTGACCCCCAGGGGGCCCGCTACCTCGCAGACGGAGCGACAGGCGTCGGCGGCACGCGCGAATGCATCGCCGTACATTTCCCCCTCGGGAACGCTGCGCTGTCGCGGGCTCCCGAGCACCATGACCGATCCCCCGAGCGCAGCGCAGATGCGTGCGAGGTGCTGCATGAACGCGACGGTGTGCGCGCGCACGGCGTCATCGAACGTGGTCAGGTGCAAGCCCTCCGGCTTGACGAGCAACCAGTGAAGACCGCAGACGGCGATGCCCGCCTTGCGCGCCACCTCCCCCATCTCGGCTGCGTACGCCTCGGTGAGCGCCGAGGGATCGGCGCCGAGGGTGAACGGAGCGACCTCCACGCCGTCGTAGCCGCAGGCGGCGATGTCGTCGCAGACGCGCTCGAACGGCCAGTCCCCGTAGGTCTCGTTGCAGATGGCGAAGCGAGAACTACCCGGACGTCAGCTACTGCACCACATACGACGAGCCATCGAACAGCGGGAACTGGATCGACGTCCAGCCCGTCGTGTTGACCAGCATGCCGCCCGTGTTCTCGTCGATGACGCTGTCGGTGGCGTTGGCGTTGACCTGAAGACCGGTCCCGTTGAGCGCATCGAAGCCCACGAGGGGTGGGTGGGGGCCGCCGGCGCCGAGGGAGATACCGCCGACGACGGCGGTAACTCCC
>JABSRK010000499.1 GCA_013213915.1 Planctomycetota bacterium | reverse complement strand
TCGTCCCCCGGCGGCGTCCTGGTCCAGAACCAATCCACCGTCGCCGTCGCGCTGAGCAGGAAGAACACGGTGGCGGTGGTCGACCTGAACCGCTGGGCGGTGGTACGCGAGGTGCCGGTGGGGGTCGCCCCCTACGGGATGGTCTCCTACGGGCACCTCGTCTGCGTGTCGCACTGGGGGGGACGCCACCCGAAGCCCGGAGACAAGACCGGGCGCACGGCGGGCTCCCCGATGATCATCGATCCCGTCACCAGCACGGCAGCGAGCGGGAGCGTCAGCGTCATCGACACGTTCTCCGGCAAGACCCTCGGGACGGTGGACGTCGGACTTCACCCCTGCGCCCTCGCCATGGATGAATCCCAAAAGCTCCTCTACGTGGCAAATGCGAACAGCGACACCATCAGCGTCATCGACTTCGACAAGAGAAAGGTCGTCAAGACCATCCCCGTGCGGCCCCTCAAAGATCTGCCGTTCGGGTGCATCCCCAACGCCCTGTCGCTGACCGCTGACGGCAAGCGGCTCTACGTCGCGAACGGGACGAACAACGCCGTGGCCGTCGTGGACACCGCAGAGGGACGGGTGGTGGGGTTCCTCCCTGTCGGCTGGTTTCCGAGCGGACTGGCCCTGGACGAGTCCCGAGGTTGGCTCCACGTGGCCAACCTGAAGGGGGTCGGGTCGCTCCACCCCATCACGGGTCGCCACGTCGGCCACAGCGATGACAGCCTGGGTTCGGTCTCCATCATCACCGACCTCTCCAAGGCGGCGCTCGAAGCAGGCGGGAAGACCGTCGCCGAGACCAACCGGCATACCAGGTTGCAAGAACACCTCGCGGGCCCCGACCCGAACGCCAAGCCGGTCCCCGTACCGCACCGCCATGGCGAACCGTCCGTGTTCGAACACGTCATCTACGTCATCAAGGAGAACCGCACCTACGACCAGATCCTCGGTGACTTGCCCCAGGGCAACGGAGATCCGTCCCTGTGCATATTCGGCAGGGATATCACCCCCAACCACCACGCCTTGGTCGAGGAGTTCGTGCTGCTGGACAACTTCTATTGCAGCGGCGTCCGCTCCGCCGACGGTCACAACTGGACCGACGAGGGGATCGTGACGGACTATGTCGAGAAGGTCCTGGGCCTGTTCGTGCGGTCCCACGGGGACGACCCGCTCTCCTTCGCCCCCTCGGGGTTCATCTGGGACAACGCCCTCGCCAACGGCAAGACCTTCCGTTGTTACGGCGAGCACGTCGAGCCCCACCTGGACCCCATGGGCACGTTCAAGGAGGTCTACGACGACTTCATCAAGGGCACGGGGAAGTACAAGATCTGGGGCGACTCCGACATCCCCGCCATCGCCGCCAACCTGTGCCCCACCTACCCCGGATTCGCGCCGCTCATCAGCGACGTCTACCGGGCCGCCGAGTTCATCAAGGAGTTGAAGGCGTTCGAGACGAAGGGCACCTACCCCAACCTGGCCGTCGTCTTCCTCCCCAACGATCACACCGTGGGGACCATACCCGGGTTCCCCACACCCGCCGCCGCCCTTGCCGACAACGACCTCGCTCTTGGGCGCCTCGTCGAAGCAGTGAGCCACAGCAAATTCTGGCCCAAGACCTGCATCCTGGTCGTCGAGGACGACCCCTTCTCCGGGTGGGACCACGTCGATGGGCACCGCACCGTCGCCATGGCGATCAGTCCCTACACCAAACGCAACGTCGTCGTCTCGACCCGGTATACCCAGCCCGGCATGGTCAAGACCATCGAGCTCATGCTGGGCATCCCGGCCATGCACCAGATGGACTTGTTCGCCCACCCCATGCGCGAGTGCTTCACCACCAAACCCGACTACACGCCCTACAAGTGCCGCGACAACAACGTCGCCCTCGACAAGCTCACCGCGTCCCTCGATCGGCTTGAAGGGCAGGCCCGCGCGGACGCTCTCGCATCCATGCAGCTCGACATGGACGAAGAGGACAAGGCGGACGAGACCACGCTCAACCGCATCGTCTGGCGGACCATGAAGGGCGACGCGCCGTACCCGGGGCGCAAGCGATAGATCCAGGCCTGCGTCAGGGCGTGATCAGGACCAGCTCGCGAAACCCGATATCGTCCGGCGACAGGTCCACGAGTCGGACGCCGAGCTTCTCGCACCCTGCTGGCACGGAGAACACGCGCGTCTGGGGTCCCTCGCGGAGCTCCACGTCGAGCAACACCCGACCGCCATCGTCGATGA
Source organism: Planctomycetota bacterium (assembly GCA_013213915.1). Taxonomy (GTDB): domain Bacteria; phylum Planctomycetota. The sequence continues at coordinate 126 of JABSRK010000499.1, read as the reverse complement.
CGATGCGACCACGACGGCTGACCACCTGAAGCAACCCACGACGGTCCGATCCGAGAGCCTTGATGGTAATCGTCGCCTGCGGTCCGATCATACGCCGTAACGCCACGATCTCCGGCGGCGCACGCC
>JABSRK010000498.1 GCA_013213915.1 Planctomycetota bacterium | reverse complement strand
GCCAACTGCACTGACAATCCGGTATAACCTGCCGTTTCCAGCAGCTATCCCGGTCCCAGGGGTACGTTACCCATGCATTACTCACCCTTGCGCCGCTCTACTCGCCACCCGAAGGTGACTTTCGCGCTCGACTTGCATGCCTAAACCACGCCGCCAGCGTTCACTCTGAGCCAGGATCAAACCCTTTGTTTTAAAGAATATTGAATCCTGCTGATGTTCGCTAGACTCTCGCAGAAATGTGACTAGGAATATCACGAACGCGAGAGACATAACGACATCGTCGCTTTCGACCCGCGCCCCCGAAAGGGCGCAGAGTCGCACGGCTCCCGCGCTTCCAACCATTATGAGATTTTCAAAGAACGCGACGGCACGAGTCCCCCGTTTTCGAGGAGATCTTCGCGCAGCCGCTTTACGGCGCTCTTCGGCGCCGGGAACCGTTTTACCGATCCCATTGCCACTCAGGGACTTACGGGGTTCCCCTCGTACGCACGAAGGACCCTGGCCCAAAACAGCGAGCCAGATTATACAGGGCGCCCCCTCGCCCTCAAGGCAATACGACGAAAAAAAGCCCTCCATCTCAACGGCTTGCTGGATAGCATCTTACGGTCAGCGGGCGGCTCTCAAAAAGGGGCTCGGGGGACCTTCGTGAGCCGGTGTTCAGGCCCTCTGACCGGTCATTTCATGCACCACGAGACAGTCGTCAGCGTATCGAGGATGCGTGCCCTCGATCATCATGCCATCGCTTCCGGCGTCCCGGGCCGGCTGCTGATGGAGGTCGCCGGCCATGGCGCGTTCCGGTTCCTCTCGCGCGTCCGGACCAGCGACCAGCCCATCACCATCCTCACCGGCGGGGGCAACAACGCCGGAGACGGATTCGTCGTCGCCCGCTACTGCGCAGCGGCAGGCATGAGTTGCCAGGTCCTGGCGGTAGCCCCCGTGGATTCCCTCCCGGACGGGGACACCCGCAAGAACGCCTCGTTGCTCGAGGCGTTCTCCGTGCCGGTGGCGACCTGCGACCCCGAGGCCCTCGTGCGGTGTCTCGCGGACAGCGACATCGTGGTCGACGGTCTCCTCGGTACTGGACTCTCCGGGGACGTCCGGGAACCCTACCGAGCGGTCATATCAGCCCTGAACGGATCCAAGAGGCCCGTCCTCTCGCTCGACATCCCGTCAGGCCTGTGTGGAGACAGCGGCCACGTCCTGGGCTCCGCCGTCCATGCACGCTGGACCGTCACCTTCGGAGCCCGCAAGCAAGGGCTCCTGATCGGCGATGGCCCGGCCCACACGGGTGAAGTGACCGTGGTACCCCTCCCCTTCCCGCCTGACGCGTGGACCACGAGCCCGTGACCGCTCGGCGCGCTGCTGCCCTCCCCTGGCTCAGCCTCATGGTGGTGGCCCTCACGCTGCTGCCCGCGGTGAATGTGGGCTTTCTCGCCGACGACTGGCTCATCACGGAGCGCATCCACGCGGACCAGGCGAACGCATCCGGCGTCCCTGATCTCGCGCGCGCGATCGTCGCACCGACTTGGGCCGATACCTACCAGCTCTTCAGGCCCGCGAGCCTCCTCTTGATGCACGTGGAGCTGGGGGTTTTCGGCCCCGATCCGCGTGCTGTTCACCTGGTCGGGCTCGTCCTGTGGCTCGCGACGGCCCTGGCGGTGGCGTCTGTCGTGCGCCAGCTGCTCGAAACGCGGGCCCAGGCCTGGCCCGCTCTCGCCGTCCTGCTGTTCGGCGCCTGGCCCGCCAGCATCCAGGCGCTGACGTGGGGCGCCGCCCAGGCGGACCTGCTGGGCCTGTTCTGGTCCGTGTGTGCCCTGCGCGCCCTGCTCGCCGACCGTCCCATCCTCACCACACTCTGCGTCGCCCTCGCCATGCTCAGCAAGGAGACCGCCGTCGTCTTGCCCGTGCTGCTGCTCCTGCTGGATCGCGCTCGTACGCAACCATCCCGCATCCGCGCCCACCTCGCGACCTTCGGAACTGCCGCCGCGTACCTCGTCTGCCGGGCGATCCGCTTCGGGGACATGGGCGCCCTGTACCGGGGCCGCACCTACCTGGAACTCCTGACCGAGCGCGGACTCGACGGAGTCGCGGTGGAAGTCGGACGGTCCCTCCACCGGCTCGCCGTGCCCCTCAACGACAGTGCCTTCACCCGTGCGTACGACATCACGCCGATCCCGGTCCACATCGTGCTGCTCACCGCGACCGCCTTGATCGTCTTGCCCCTCGTGGGGACCAGCGGCCGCCGGGGGCGACGCCTCGCACTCGCGGCCCTCGCCTGGACGATCCTGCCTCTGGCCCTGGCCGTCGTGCCCCTCGACGGTGTCGGCGCAGCCCAAGGGCGTAGTCGCTTGCTGGTACT
>JABSRK010000497.1 GCA_013213915.1 Planctomycetota bacterium | reverse complement strand
TGCGGAACTCGACCGTCTCATACTGGTTTGTGGCCGTTACGAGGGAATCGATCAGCGGGTGCTCGAATTGGCCGGGGACGAGGAGGGCTCGCTGGGGGACTATGTACTCTCCGGCGGGGAAATCCCCGCCATGGCGGTCATCGAGGGCCTGGTCCGGCTTCTGCCGGGTGTCTTGGGCAACCCGGATTCGATACGGATCGAGTCGTTTGGGGGGGCTCTTCTCGAGGGTCCGCAGTACACTCGGCCGCCGATTTATCGAGGCCTCGGGGTTCCCGATGTGCTGCGTTCGGGTGATCATGCCGCCATCGCGCGATGGCGACGTGAACAGGCCTTGGCCTGGACTCGGGAGAGAAGACCGGATCTGCTGGCCGATTGGGATGGGAACGGCTCGGGAGACGTTGAAGCTGAAGCCCAGCCCAAGAAGTCGTTCCAAGCGGCTACCCAAGGGATAAAAAGAGGCACATCCGGAACGCCGGGTCCAGTCGACACCGAGTAGGGAGAAAGGTGCGACTGCGGAGATTGCAAGTAGAAGGGAAAGCGAGATGAAGAGCCTGGATTTCATAGAACGAGAGACACTGCGCAGGGATCTGCCTCCGTTTCGTGCAGGAGATGCCGTGCGTGTCCATGTGCGGGTGAAGGAAGGCGACAAGGAACGAATCCAGATCTTCGAGGGTTTGGTGATCCGTCGCCGGGGTAATGGAATGGGCGAGACCTTCACCGTTCGCAAGATCGCCAGCGGCGTGGGCGTGGAACGAATTTTCCCGGTGCAGTCGCAACTCGTGACCAGAGTCGAGATCAAGAACCGTGGGTTCGTGCGACGCTCGCGGCTCTACTACCTGCGTGATCTCTCCGGAAAAAAGGCCCGCTTGCAGAGCAAGGTGCGGGATCTTTCCGCGTTCGTTGCGCCCGAGTTGGAGGGGGCGGTGGACAGCGCCGACGAAGTCATGGACGAGCAAGTCGAAGCCATCGCCGAGGTGCAGCCCGAGGAGGAAGCCTCCGGGGGGCTGCGCGGGAAAGCCCGTAAGCGGGCGAGGGCCCGGCAGAAGGCGGACAAGATGAAGGTGCTCGAGGCCGAGGAAACGGAGCGCGCTCGTCGACGGGAGGCGGAGGAAGCCGCCGCCAAGTAAGCCACGGAGAGCGAGACCCCGGAAGCGGCCGAGGACGCCACCGAGAGCCAGACTGCTGAGGACGAGGCCAGCGCTTCGGAGCCCGCATCCGACCCCTCGACGGCCAACGCTGCGGACGACGGCGATGCGGACGGGCCCGAGAAGGAAGCCAAGAAGGACTGAGCCGGTCCCTTCGCAGCCAGGATCAGGGTTCGTTCGTTCCCTCTCTCGAGTAGTCGTCCTCGAGGCGGACCACGTCATTGAGTTCGGGCGTGGACACCTCGACCAACTCGGCGGGTTCGTGTAGCGCTTCGAATCGGTGCTTGCGCCCCACCGGGATGCGGCTGTGCTCTCCGGGGCCGAGGTCCAGAATCTGCATCTGTCCCTCTGCGTTCTCGAGATGAAGTCGTTGCTGGCCGGACATTACCTGAATCGACTCGTCCTTGACTTCGTGGTACTGCAAGGAGAGTCGCTGGCCCGGACGGATGGAGATCACCTTTCCGACGTAGCGTTCCGTCTCGGCCCAGATCAGCTCGAAGCCCCAGGGTTTCTCCACTCGTCTGGACTGTTCGCTTGCCAAATCGTTCTTCTCCTGTTGGATCAGAGACAAAACGTAGCGGCTGAATCGTTTACTAACAAAGCCCGGCCGCTCGAGTTCATTCGTCGGCTTCGAAAGCCCCCTCCAGGTGCCGGAGGTGCCAGATGTCCCCATTCGAGGTCGATTCGACCTGCCAGGAGATGACGTCGAAGCGGGCCCGGGCGACCCCCCGTCCGTTCTGACTCAACCAGGCGTGCGCACCCCGAACCAGCCTTCTGCGCTTGGCGGCATCGACCGCCATCTCCGGGGGGCCGAAGCGGCGGGTGCGGCGGGTCTTGACCTCGATGAAGACCACGAGTCGCCGGCGTCGCGCGACGAGATCCATCTCGACGCCGCCCGCCCGAACGTTACGATCCTCGATGCGATATCCTTTCTTCTCCAGGTAGAGCGCGGCGCGCGTCTCGCCTTCGGCACCGAGGGCCAGGTGAGCGGCAGGGGATCGATTCGATTGAAGAGGTCGGGTCCTTCGTGAGACCAACGGATGGCTCCGCGGGACCGGAGCGAGCACTTCATCGGGATGGAGGAGCGAGGATAGCCGATGGGGACGCTCCAGGTGGTTGCTACGCCGATTGGCAATCTCGAAGACGTGACCTTGAGGGCACTCCGTGTCTTGAGAGAGGCACAGCACCTCTACGCTGAAGACACCCGAAGGGTT
>JABSRK010000496.1 GCA_013213915.1 Planctomycetota bacterium | reverse complement strand
GGCAGCGGTTCGCCGGGCTTCAATTGCAACTGCAGTTGCGCATTCCCAACGGTCGTCAACGCGACGAGCACCAAGATTGATGCGATTGATCTGGACACGGTCATCGGTCACACCACCAAGACGGTAGAAAGGGAGGACTTCTGATTGGCTACCTGAGTGCGTCCTCGGGGGAGGAGGACAGGAGAGAAACAGAGAACTGCGCCGTCCGCCCCAGGGTCGCGCCGGGGCGGATGGCTGCGGGGCGGCAAGCTAGTTGAGCCAGTCGCCCCTGAGAGCGTTCGAGATGGACACATTGAAGGGGACGGTCGGGTCGATCCAGCCGGACTGCGCGTACTGCGTGTAAGGCCCACCGCCGCCCACGAGGGGGATGTTAAGTTCGCCGCTCGAGTCGGTCGGGAGGGTGATCAGGATCGGCGCGTTCGGATGGATGATCGTGCCGCCAGCGAATGGGACGGGGTTGATGGTCGGCGTCACGCCGACGATCACCGAGCCGTTGATGGGGCCGTTCTCGAGCTTGAAGTTGGCGAACGTGCCGGATGACAGGTCGCCGCCACAGAGGCTCAGGACGCCATTGCCAGGACCGCCGTAGCCGATGTCCGTCTGGCAGACCTCGCAGGAGTACTCCTGGATGCGGAACACGTCGATGGCGGCCTCGGTGATGTCATTGTTGGGATTGTCGGACACGCGGAAGCGCACCCGGACGTTGGCGGTCGGGGTGATGAAATCACCCACGCGGAACGATGACACGAGCCACTGGTTCGTGTTGTCGCTCGTGACGTTCTCGACGGTGAACCATGTCACGCCGTTGCCGCTGACACTTACGACCAGAGTGTCGGTTCCGGTCGAGAAGAACCAGCGGCTGTACGAGACGATCGCGTCGGTGCCGGCGAGGTCGAACGGCGGCGAGAGGAGATCCGTCGGACCACCATCGACGTCGAAACTTCCGTATGACGTGCCCGCGAGCCCGCCGGTGACGAAGCACTGCGTCGCTGAGGTGATGGCCTCTGCGTCGTCCTCGGGCTGGGCCAACTCGCCCGTGGGCGTGTAGACCGTGCCTTGCGGGTCGGCGATCTCCCAGGCGCCGGTGCTCAGGCTGGTGCTCGAGACCGTCCAGCTCGCCGGACCGCTCTCGAAGCCCTGTTCGTACGTGATGGCCGTTCCGGCTGACGCGACTGCCGAGTTCCAGCTGAACGGAGCCAGGGGCGGGTCAGAGTAGGTGCTGCCGACTGCGCCTGCGGTCACGTAGAAACGGATCTCATCGATGCAGTTCGCCGGAGGCAAGGTGACTTCGTACAGGTCACCACCCAGGGCGTTGGCTCCGACGTTGCCGAACGGGGCGCCGTTCAGTGATGTGTACGCGGTCAAACTGTTGGGCGTCGGCGAGATGCCGCCGATACCGGTGACCTGCACCTCGAAGGTGAAGCTCGAGCCAACGGGAATGAACGCGGGGAGTCCCTGCGGGTAGCTGAACGCCAGGCCGATGGGAGGCTGGTTCATCCACACCTGGGTGCCCGAGCAGCGGCCAATGACCATGTCCTTCCAGCCGTCGCCGTTGATGTCGAAGACGGCGATGTCGTGGGTGCCCACGAGCATGTTGGTCGGGATGCCCACGATGGCGCCGCCCGACTGCTGCTCCTGCAGCGTCGGCGTCGGCAGGTTGCCGAGGTTGCGATAGATGTGAGTCCGCCGGGAGCAGCCGGAGATGTCAACGTCCACGTCGCAGTGGATGGAGTCCGCGAACCCGTCGTTGTTGAGGTCGACGATCAGGTTGTTGCTGCCGAAGCCGTCGTCACTGCCGCCGCCGCTGTAGCTGTAGGCCAGGGTCGTGAATTGGGAGATGCCAACGGCGTTGGGGCCGGTATTGATGCTGTAGCGGTCCTGGCCGTCGTCCGAGGTGACGAAGTCGATGAGCCCGTCGTTGTTCAGATCGCCGGTGTTGATGTGATAGGGCGCGTTGCCATACGCGATGTTGTACGAGCCGAAGAAGCCCTCTGTCTGGGTGTCGTTGTAGCTGATGGACACGCCCTGGGGAGCGTTCAATGCGTCGTCCTTCATGATGTCCATCTTGCCGTCGTTGTTGAAGGCGGCGATGGCTGTGGCCATGCCGAACGACGACTCGAGCATGACGACGCTCATGCGCGTGGACGACTCATCCGTGAAGTAGCCATTGCCGTTGTTGATGTACAGGCGGTCATTGACATCGACCGCGCGGGCGCCGCCCTGCTGGTAGTCGCCGAAGTACAGGTCCTGGTCACCGTCGCCATCCACGTCGCCGGCGCTGACGGAACAGAACCGCGGCTCGGCGGGCATGGTGGGGGTGCGATTCTCGTCGTCGAACAGCAGGCCCAGCCAGACACCGGCCC
>JABSRK010000495.1 GCA_013213915.1 Planctomycetota bacterium | reverse complement strand
GCCCGCGGGATCGGGGTCGATGTGGCATGGGTCGACGGCGGAACGATCAAGACCACCGGCAACTCCTACGCCGCGCCCCACATCTCCGGGATGGTGGCGCTGATCCGCAGCAAGCACCCGGCCCTGCGCCTGGAAGGTAGCGTCGCCAAGGGGAAGGTCCTCTCCGCCACCGGCAAGCCCGGAAAGGGCGTCTGGGGCAAACGCGCCGCCTGGATCGACTACTACGGCGAGGTAGGAGGTAAGACCGTCGGCCTTGCTATCATGGACCACCCTGACAACCCTCGCCATCCAACTTGGTGGCATGCGCGCGCGTACGGGCTCTGTGCTGCGAACCCGTTTGGCACTCGCGCCTTCGAAGGCAAGAAGCAGCCAAAAGGGGACTTCCTGATCGCAAGTGGGGAAAGCGTCACGTTCCGGTGGCGTCTCGTCCTGCACCGCGGAGACGCGAAGTCCGCACATATCGGCGACCGCCATCGCACCTGGGGGGCAGCCCCCGCAAAGTCTGGAAAGAGATAGGCACAGATGACTCTCATCCGCACGGCCTGCGCCCTGCTCGCACTCATCCTTGTCAACACATCCACCCCCGGTCAGTCGTTCTCGAAGCGCAAGAAGCAATTCGAAACGGATTTCGCGTCGAACGACCAGAAGGTTCGCGCCAAGGCCATCGCGGCCATCAGCGAGCATGGGCATCCGGAGACCGTGCGCTACCTGCTGACGGTCATCCGCGATGTCACGGACAAGCTCACCGAAGCACGCGCCCGCTGGGCCGAGTCCACCGTCAAGCGCACGGCGCTGAGGCGCGAGGAATCGCGGCTGCGTCAACTGATGACCTCGGGGAAGATCGGCAAAAAGCAGTGGGAGCGGGCGAAGGCGGAGCTCGTCGAGGTCGAGAAGCGGTGCAAGGCCTATCGCCGCACGATCGATCTGGACTCCGACATCGGAGTGACCTTACGCAAGGCGGTCGGGTGGACGGTGGCTCGCTGCTCGGATGCCCACAAGCGCGACGCGTTCAACGCGATCACGACCGCCTACCGTCGCGCCAAGGAGATCGAAGACAAGGCCGACATCTTGCGTGTCATGGTCTGGGTCGATGTGCCGGAGATGGTGGAGATCCTCGGAAGAGAAACCCGTCACCGCGAAGCACCCACACGCGTGGCGGCGCTGCGCGCCATCGAGGAGCGAGGTGGACTGAGGGCACTCCGCCCAGCCGTCGCCTGCTTGAAGGACGAGTCGTGGCAGGTTCGCGCGCAGGCGATCCGCATCCTCCGAAAGGTCGGTGGCAACGAGGCGGCGAAGGCCTTGTGCAACGCCCTCGAAGGCGAGGACGGACGCCTCGTCACCGACGCGGTCACCGCGCTGCGGAAGCTCACCGGCCAGAACTTCCATGACAACGTCCACCTGTGGCGCGAGTGGCTCGACAAGAACGGCGACGCCCTCGCTCAGCCGACCGAGATCGCCAACGCGCCGCCCTTGCCCAAGAAGCGCCCGGCGGCGGTGAAGCGCGGGGCGCGCCAGCATGCCGGGACCGGTTTTTATGGGATCAACACCAGGTCGAAACACATCGTGTACGTAATCGACTTCAGCGGCAGCATGCGCGGTCTGCTCGCACCTCCCCGTGGTCGCAGGGGGCCCGTTCAGACAGACACGAGCCCCGCCAAGGTCGGCGGCAAGCGCAAAGTCGACGGCGTGGTGACCGAGCTCCTGAAGTCCATCGACGCTCTCCCGAAAGACGGGACCTTCAACGTGATCTTGTTCGAGACCGGCGTGACTGTCTGGAGCGACAAGATGGTAAAGGCCAATCAGAAGAGCAAGAAGGCCATCCGCCAATGGGTTCTCGAGCGAGGTCCACTTGGCGCGACCGATCTGTTCGGAGGCCTGGAGAAGAGCTTCGGATTCGCAGGACGCGGCTCGTTCGACCGACACTACGCCAGCGCGGTCGACACCATCTTCCTCCTCTCTGACGGTTCTCCGACGGCTGGGCGCATCCAGGCCACCGCAGAAATCCTCCGCGAGATCCGGGCGCTGAACGACCTCCGCCGCATCGCCCTCCACTGTGTCGGGCTCGGACGCGCCATCAACGCCGGCTTCCTGCGGCGCCTCGCCGAAGAGAACGACGGCGAGTTCGTTCACGTAACGAAGTAGTCTCTGCCCATGCACAAGGCACTCTGTTGCATCCTGCTCTCCGCGTCCGTGTGCGCGCAGGCGGGCGACAAGCGCGGCGAGAAGCAGCCTGATCCGCCAAAGGGCTGGGACATTCCTCCGGCGCCGGTCCTCTCCCCCACGGACGCGGTAAAGAGCTTCAGGCTGGCGCCCGGTTTCAAGCGCGAGCTGGTGGCCGCGGAGCCGCTGGTCGAAGATCCCGT
>JABSRK010000494.1 GCA_013213915.1 Planctomycetota bacterium | reverse complement strand
TGGAAGAGAGGAAGAGGGCCAAGGCCGCCGAGGCCAAGGCTCCCGCATCCAAGGGAGGGAAGAAAGGAAAAGCCAGCGAGCAAATGACGGTGGACGAGGACTCCGATGACGACTGGGACACGGGAAAAGGAAAGAAGGGGAAGAAGGGAAAGCAGGAAGCTCCGGCTCCAGAGCCCGTCCCTGAGGCCTTCATCTTCGTGAAACTCGGCGGGCGTCGCCAGGCCCCGACCCGCGTCACCAAGTTCCTGCCCCCGGTCCCTGCGGTCGCCCAGCCGACACGCGTCGTGCCCAACGCATCGACGGATGTCATCGACCTTTCCATGGCCTTCCCTATCAAGTTCCAGAAGCGCAAGGCATTCGTCGTGCAACTCCGCCTGAAGCTCGAGCCGGGCGCGGCCGCACGATTCAAGTAGGCCAACCGCACTCGTCCTCGACGAAGGGGGTTCCGCGCACCACGCGGGCCCCCTTTTCCCTTGGGGGACGCGTCGGCCCTCTCGCCTGGAGACGAAGTGGTCGTGCGGTTTCACTGGTCGCAATCAACTGAGATCTTAGAAGACCTGCTCGACGCGTACGAGTTGGTCCTCAACAGGTCGGGACACGCGTTCGTCTGTCCCGGCGATGTGGATGTCCGCTTCCGGCCGCCTGGCGTCCAGCCGATCACGGAGTTGACACCCACCCCGCAGGCATGGCTGCGCACGGTGACCGGCCCAGAAACGTACGCCATCGTTCTCGTCCAGGCGGGAGCGTCGGCCATGGGGTGGTTCGAAGGTGACGCATGTCTCTCCCACAAGGCTCTGAGACGGTACGTGCGGCGAGGTCTCGGTCGGGCCCAGCCGCTTCACCTCAAGACCAAGGGCAAATCGCGCTACGGGTCAAGGCTCAGACTGCAAAACGCAGCACGTCAACTGGTTGAGACGAACGACAAGCTCAACCAGTGGTGGGATGAGCGCGGCCGCCCCGGAAGAGTCTTCGCGAGCATCCCGGTCCGCACCTGGCCCGCCCTGCTGGCCACCGATCCCCCGCCACCATTCGCCAAGCACGAGGTCAACAGGATCCGTCACCATGTACACGTGCCGAATCACGAGGAACTCATGCGTGTTCAGCGCCTGCTCCTTCACGGGGACTTCTTTCGTCCATGACCTTCCTCTTGCCAACTGGCACCGTAAACAGTCATGATCGAGTCAGCGGCGCTGGTTGGCCCATCCCTCGGGGCAGGGACACCGAGGCGGGCCTCCCGAAAAACGCCGCGCACCGTTCCCCTCGGGCCGCCGAGGGGTAGGGAAGCCCGGCGGCAGATTTTCGCTGTGACGGCTGGGGTCAGGTCCCTGCTGAAAGGAGGTGATGCGACATGTCTATACGTGGTTGTACAGGAGGGCTTCACACCTGACCGAAGTACTCGACGGGGTGAGTCGGCAGTGAAGCCGCGCACGCCGAGACCGCCAGCGCGGTCAGCCGCGTGCAACTCCAACAAGTAACCCCGTATCGGAAGGGGGTGCAGCGAAAGCGCTGTACCCCCTTCTTCATTACGGGCACTCAGCTCTCACCCGCCACTGCCGCGGCGACGTGGCCCCCCTACCCCAGTTCGGCGCGGTTGCCGCGCAGACGCTCGAGCTTCTCCTCTAGGTCCTTCTGGCGGGACCGTTCACGCTCGATGACGTCCGCCGGCGCCTTGGCCATGAAGCCCTCGTTGGAGAGCTTCCCCGTGACGCCCTTCAGCCAGCCCTGGTGCTGGGCGATCTCCTTTTCGAGACGTGCCCGTTCAGCGTCGAGATCGATGAGCCCTTCGAGAGGGATGAAGATCTCGAGGCCACCCTCGACGACGGTGGACGCGGTGCCGGGCTTTTCGACCTCGATCCCGGCAGTGAGTGATGCGACGCGGCCCAGCGCCATGGCGCGGTCCTTCACCGACTCCACGGTGGCCAGGACCTCGGCATCCGCGCAGCGGACGACGAAGTCGAGATTCTGCTTCCAGGACACACCCATGCGATCGCGAACGACGCGGGCAGCCGTGACGAGGGAAATAAGACGATCGACCTCGGCCTCGGCAGCAGGGTCCAAGGCGGAGGGATCGTGCTCGGGCCACGCGTCGAGGATGAGGCGGTCCCCAGCGTTCGGAGCGTACGCCTTCAGGTGCGAACGCAGCTCTTCGGTCACGTACGGGATGATGGGATGTAACAACCGGAGCAGGGTGTCCAGTACCTGGACGAGGGTCTGCTGCGACGCCTTCCTCGACACTGCCCCCTCGGGCGAGGTGTCGTTCATCCGCCCCTTTGTCAATTCGAGGTACCAATCGCAGTACACGTTCCAGGTAAACGCGTACAGCTTCTGGCCGATTTCATGGAAGCGGTAGGTCTCGGTGGTCTCCGTGACGT
>JABSRK010000493.1 GCA_013213915.1 Planctomycetota bacterium | reverse complement strand
GCCGATCTCCGCCTCATGGAGGCCTTTACAGGGGATTCATCCGCGGACCGGGAAGAGCGGATCAAGAACGCGTACGATTCGATACGGGAGTTCATCGCGGGGAGAATCCCGTACCTCCAGGGCGTGCTCGACTCGCGCTGAGGAGTTTTCGTTTGCCACGCGTCTTACGACGGGCAGTTCGCAAACTTCTCACATCCCAGACCGTCCGGGGTGGGATCCAGCCCGCACGCCTCGAAGGGCTCCGGCAGGTCACGGCCGCCGAAGAGATAGAGGAGAACGGCGACGGGATCGCTGACGTTCAGGCGGCCGTCGCCATTGCCGTCCGCCGCCTCCAGGCACTCGGGCGACACGCCGGCGCGAAAGAGTGCGTCGAGCAGGAAGATCACGTCGCTGATCTCGACCACCCCGTCGCCATTGGCGTCGCCGCGACGGAAAGGCCTGTCCTCCGATGGATCAAGCAGGACCTTGGCGTAGGAGACGATGCGCGGCGTCGCGATTACCTCGAAGTCTTCTCCCAGATAGTGCACCGCTTCCTCGATCGGCGGGTTGAGCACCGTATCGCGCGCCACCACCTCAACCGCGAAGACCGGCCTCTCCACACCCGCCAGGACCAGCGGCGGATCGAGAATCGACCAGTAGCGCACCGCCACATTGTGGCGGCCGGCGGCGTAGACCAGGTCCCAGTACTCGCTCAACTCACGCTGCTCGGCGCCGAGCGAAAGCGCTGCCCCTGCCAGTGCCGCAGGGCCCGTCAGCGTGATCTCCGTCGGCGGCTCGAAGCGCTCCCGCAGAGTTATCGAGTCGCCGCCCTCAAGCTCGATGTCCACTCGCCACCGCGGAAGACTCTCGTAGACGCACGACGAGTAGACGATAAACTGGCCGCTCTCCCCCAAGGGGCCGCCACGGAGCACCAGCTCGCTCCTCAGAAAGTCTTCATCCACCTCCCGGGACGCCTCCACCGGCACCTCCCCCCTGGCCCGGAACTCCAGGCTCGAGAGCCTCAGGGTGAAGAGCTCCGAGTTCGAGAGCAGCTCAAACTCCTGCTCGAACTCGAAGCGATAGATCATCTCCTCACCGCTCGATGCCAGGCGCGTCAGCTTGAACAGACCCGGCTCCAGCGCCACCGCGTGCTCCTGCGCCGGACCCACTCGCACCTCCTCGAAGAGCTCCCCACTGAAGCGCTCGCTCGACGTTGGCAAGACGTGCGCGCCCTCCACAAAGAGAACCGTACTCTTGAGCTCGTATTCCTGACGCGGCTCACGAAATACCACAAACACACCGCAGGCCAACGTGCCCGACGGGATCGCCAGCTCGAAGCTCGGCGTCGGCCCAGACGGAGTCGCGTTGAGAAAAGGACGCACCTGCTTGACCGCTAGCTCCCCCGTGGACTCGATCTTGAACTCGATGTCCAGGAGCACGTCCTGGCGCTCGTGGGCCTCGCCCAGATCGATCGGAAAGTTCTCGTCGATGTGCCACAGCAGCGCACCGAGCTCGCCAAGCTCCTCGTCCGAAAGGACCCACTCACCCGGCGGCAGCAAGGACGAGCCCTGCGGCGGACGGTCGATTCGCACCACCTCGCCGTCTACCACCTCCAGAAGGTCCTTCTCGGCCAACACCCCCGGATTCGGGCTCACAACGCTCTCCTCGCCCACCTGCACCACCACAGTGTAGCGGCGATCGAGCGGGTTGGACGGGTTGCCGGTGAAGGCGACGCCGTTGGCGCGCTCCGCCTTGAATGCTCGGTTCACCAGGATCCCCATGGCAACCCGGTCTTCGGGGATCAGGAAGAAGGCTCGCTCCTCGACGGCCCGGAAAGTCCACAGGCTCGTCCAGACCTTCTTCAGCGCACGGAGCACGCCCCGCTCGGGCTGACGGTCCGGGTCACACTGCGACGGGCCAAGGTCGTCGTCGTCCAGGAGGTCGGCCACACACGCCCCGGTCGACTCATAAAGACCGGCGCCGTTGAACTCCAGCGCGTCCTCGACATTCGACGACGAACGAAACCGAACCGCCGTCGTGCGACTGAACATCGCCTCGATGCGTGCGTGCAGCCTCGCCACCAGATCGTCATCGACG
>JABSRK010000492.1 GCA_013213915.1 Planctomycetota bacterium | reverse complement strand
GCCCTGTTCGAGAAGCTCTGCGCCGCCGTGGGCCGTCCCGAACTCGCCCGCGATCCGCGCTTCTCGGACAACGAACGGCGCCGGACGAACGTCGAGGAGCTCACCGCTGCGCTCGAAATCCACCTCGCCTCCGGTAGCGTCGAGAACTGGCTCGATCGCATCGGCGATGCCGGAGTTCCCTGCGGGCCGATGAATGATGTGGCGCAGGTGCTCGAAGATCCCCAGGTCCGTGCGCGAAACATGGTGGTGCGCGCCGGAGATCTCGAAGTGGCCGGGAACCCGATCAAGCTTTCGGATACGGAGGATCCTTCGACACGAAGCCCGGCGCCGGCGCTCGACGCAGATCGCGCGGGGCTGCTCGCGGAGTTCGGCTGAAGCAAGGCGCTGCTGATGGTTTCCGGACCACCGAGCTCGTCTCAGCACGCTCGTTTCTTTCGAGAGACGACCCGTCCCCCGGATCCCGGGTCCTGCGCTCGGACTAGCGGTCCGGAAGGCGTGACGGCACGTCGTCCAGCTGGTAGAGCGCCTTGCAGTTGTCGTGGAGCATGCGACGCACCTCATCCTTGGGTACGTCGCGGAAGACACGCTCGATCACGAGGCGGCTGTGGGGCCAGTCGCTGCCGCTGTGCGGATAGTCGGTCGACCACATGAGGTGGTCGATGTTCATGCGGTGGCGCAGATCCATTCCCACGGTATCGACCATGAAGGTCGCCCAGAAGTTCCGGCGGAAGATGTCGCTCGGGAACTCCTTCTGTTCGTGCACGGCGCCGGTGTACCAGCGGTAGCGCATGAACATGTCGTCAGCCTGCTCGAGGAGTGTCGGAATCCAGCCGATGTTTGATTCGACCAGAAGGATCTTGAGTCGCGGGAAGCGTTGGAAGATTCCGGAGAAGAGGATGTCGCACACCGCAGGCAGTGTCTGCCCGCCGGCCTTCGTGAGCGCCGCGGCGCCCACGAAGGCGAGTGACGACCAGCTCCCGCGTTGCCGGCTGGTGAAGCCGCCCTGGATGAAGCTTCCGATGTGAACCGAGATCGGCAGATTTGCCTCCTGGGCGAAGGCCCAGAAGCGGTCGTCTTCGGGCTTTGGTTCCAGCGATCCGTTCGGGAAGGATGAGATCACACAGCCGCGATGTCCCGCGCCCAGTGCCCGCTGGACCTCCGCGATCGCGTCGTCCACCCCCGTGGTCGGGACGATGGCGTTGGGGATCAGGCGGCCGCCGGAACCTTCGCAGAACTCGGTGAGCCACTCGTTGTAGGCGCGCACGCAGGCGAGCTGCAGATCTTGCTCGTCGCCGTAGACCTTCGCGCCTTTGAGCGTCACGCTGGGATAGAGGACCTGCGCGTAGATTCCATCTGCGTCCATGTCGTCGAGCCGTGCCTTGGTGTCGAAGCTCCCGGGGCGCATGGTCTCGTAGGTGATGCCCATCGGCTTGAAGTCGAAGAAGGAGAGGCCGGCAACCGCTGTGAGTCCCACGGGCCACTTTTCTTTTCCTCCGTCGAAGAACCACATCTCGCCGTTTTCCACGCGCTCGACCCGCGGCGCTCGGTCCTTCCATTTCGCGGGCACGCGTTCCAGCCACAGGTCCGGCGGCTCATTGACGTGGGAGTCACAGTCGATGATCGGATAGTCGATGCTCGAAAAATCTCGGAAGGGTTCGCTCATTTCGTTCTCCTTTTCACCGCTTCAGGTGCGAAGAGGGGTGCGATGATTTCACCCGAGACACCGTCGAAGTGCAGCGGCCGGAAGACGGCGCGCATGGGCATTTCCATGCGCAGCGCCGCGAGCTCGCAATCGACGATTCGGGTCACGAGACGGATGGATGGGTCCTCATCCAGGGCCACCAGACCGGGTGCATAGGGTGCGTGGCTTGCAAATGCCTTTACCCAGGCGCGCTCCACGACGGACCAGGAGAAGAGTGTCCCTCTGCCCGATACCGGCGTCCAGGTCAGGGCGTCTTTGTCGCAGGCGCGGCAGCGTTCGGGCGGATACCAGTTGAGCCGGCCGCAGGCGTCGCAGCGCGGGAGCGCCAGCTCTTCGCGGGCGGCGGCCTCCCAGAAGGGGCGGGTCTGCGGCGCGTCGGTGTCGGGGAAAGGGAAGGGGAGGCTCATGCGTCGCGCCTCAGGACCAGGGTGCTCGCGCTGGCGCCGGTGTAACCCCCGTAGACGCCGATCTCCGCTCCGGGTACCTGGGCGGCGCCCTCGCCGCGGAGCTGACGTACGACTTCGACGACGTGGGAGATACCGAGCACGTAGGCGTGAGAGAGCAGCCCGCCGTGCGTGTTGTACGGGAGGACACCTCCGTCGAAATGCAGAGCGCGGCCCTCGACGAACGAGCCCCCGGCGCCTTTTTCGCAGAAACCCATGTCCTCGATCTGC
>JABSRK010000491.1 GCA_013213915.1 Planctomycetota bacterium | reverse complement strand
CACGACCACGAGGTGGCCCTCTCCGACCTCGATGGAGCCCGCGCAGCCCGGGCACTCATAGCGCTTGCGAGCGGCGTAGGGCTGGACGAGGGTGACGACCTCGTGTCCGGTTGGCGCAAGAACCGTCAGGATCGGGCGTTCACCCGCAGGTTGCCCTCCAAGGTCGCCAATCGCGTCATCGGCTGGGTCACCGGCGTTCATGTGCATGACTACGGCTGTACCCTCAAGGCGTATCGGGCGAGCGTCGTCAAGCCGCTCAACTTGTATTCAGACATGCATCGCTTCCTGCCGGCCCTCTGTGCGAGCGCAGGTGCGCGCGTGACCGAGATGGTCGTGGACCATCACCCGCGGACGCTGGGTCAGAGCAAGTACGGGCTCGATCGCATCTTCAAGGTCGTTTTCGATCTCGTTGTGATCAAGATGATCATGACGTTCTCGGATCGCCCTGTGCACTACTTCGGCATGGTCAGCCTTGGCTTCCTTGTGCTGACTGCGTTCGGCGTCGCTCTGTGGATGTGGAACCTCGCTGAAGGCTGGCATGGTGGCACGGTCATCCTCCCCGCGGTCATCATCCTGGGCCTCTGCTCCTTCCTCTACTTCTTGTTCATGGGGCTGCTCGCGGACCTGATCGTTCGCGTCCGTCGGGGTGGAAACGAAATCGCACGCGCCGCGGTGACGGAGGATCAACGATGAGTGACCCCGCAGTCGATCTCTCGCTTGTTGTCCTCGCGAGCAACGAGAAGCCGGATCCGGCGTTGTTCGAAGAAATGTTGGGGCTTTGGCGAACTGAACTGGAAGAACGGGGACGCAGCTACGAGGTCATTGTCGTAGACGACGGGGTCGGCGACGAGTTTATCGATGCGGCCAGGGCGGTGAGAAAGGAATGGTCGGCGGTTCGCATCGTGTGTTTCCGCCGTTGTTTCGGTGAGTCGGTCGCCCTCGACACCGCGGTGGACCTGGCCCGCGGCACGTATGTGATCACGTCCACCTGGTACACGCAGGTCGACCCCAAGGCCCTTTCGCAGGCGGTGGCTCTCCTGGACGAAGGAACTGACTTCGTTGCCTTCCGCCGATATCCGCGCGTCGATGGCGTTTTGGCGCGGTTCGTTTCATGGCTCTTCAATGCGTACACCCGCTGGATTACCAAGGTGAAGATCCACGACCTCAACTGCGCGTTCCGCGCATTCAAGAGGGAGGTGGTCGAGGAGCTCCATTTCCACGGCGACTTGTTCCGCTTCATCAGCGTCCTCGCCGTGCAGAAGGGCTTCCGTGTTCAGGAAATTCCCGTGCAGCACGTGCGCGAAGAGGGCCCATCGACCTTCCTCCGACCCGGGCTCTACGTCCGACGCTTTCTCGACATCCTGGCGCTGTTCTTTCTGATGAAGTTCACCAGGAAGCCGCTTCGGTTCTTTGGCCTGGTGGGGCTTGGGTTCCTCTCGATCGGATTCGCGATCTGCCTGTGGATGCTGTACGTCAAGCTCGTCATGGGGGAGGCGTTGTCGGATCGACCGATGCTGGTCCTTGGGATCTTCCTCGTCGTCCTCGGCATCATCGTGGCGAGTATCGGGCTGATCGGGGAGATCATCATCTTTACGCAGGGCCGTGATCTTCGTGACTACCACATCGACCGCATCATTGAGGGGAACAGCGATCCGGACGAGGAGGAGGGTCGAGAGTGAGCGTCGAGATCCACGAATTGACCTCCGGGGAGGAGGCTGCGTGGAAGACGTACGTAGAAGGTCACGCTGACGCGACGTTGTTTCACTCGTTGGTGTGGCGTGATGTCCTGCGCAATACGTGTCGGCATGTGTGTCGGTATGCGATCGCGTCGCGGGACGGTGCGGTTGTGGGGGTTCTCCCGCTGGTCGCCATCCGCAGCGTGTTCTTTGGCCGCTCCGCCATCTCGGTGCCTTTCGGCGTGTATGGCGGCATTCTGGCGGACGATGCGAAGGCGACGGGCGCGCTCGTTGAGCATGGCCGAGAAGTGGCGGGAGATGTCGGCGCCAGCTATGTGGAGCTCCGCCATCTCGTCCCCCCGCCCGGTATCAATCTGCCGTCCAATGACCTCTACGCGACGTTTCGCAGCGATCTTCCGGACGATCCTGACGAGGTTCTCGGGCTGATCCCCCGGAAGGCCCGCGCCGAGGTCCGCAAGGCGCGCAACCGCAACGACATCACAACGGATGTAGCGCCGCTCAACCTCAAAGAGTTCCACAGGCTGTTCGCGCTCAACAAGCGCAAGCTCGGGTCGCCCGTATTTCCAAGGAGCCTCTTCTGGCACCTGGATGACCTGCTCGGGGATGACTGCAGCGTGCTTACGGTGCGTCATGATGGGCGTCCTGTCGCCGCGGTGATGAACTTCGTGTGGCGCGACACCTTGATGTCGTACT
>JABSRK010000490.1 GCA_013213915.1 Planctomycetota bacterium | reverse complement strand
CCACGGTCGTGTCAGGGAATTGTCGCGGGTCAGCGCACGAATGCAGACGCGCCCTCAACTGCTTCATGCTTTCGACTGTGTGCGCGTGGATCACTATGGGTGACTTGCCACCGACCAGAACGTCCTTGAGCGGCCCCGTGGGGTCCACGATTCTCAGAGCCACGCCAGGGACATCCGCAAGGCCAGGAGGAACCAGCGACTCGAACACGCCCTTGGTCTGCCAGGGGAGACCGTTGGCCTCGATACGGCGCAGGGTGTGGTGCACACGTTCGTAAGCGGTGGGGATGGGGAGATCTCCACGCATGGCGTCGGCGATGGGGAACTCTGGTCTGTTCGTCGTTGTCATCTCAGAGCCGAGAAGCACTCCTGCGTCCGCGTAGTGGAGGTCTTGGCGTACGTGGGTGCCCTCGACAGGACCGACGAAATGAACGCAGTGGCCATAGTCGGTGCGTTCGATGGCACCTTTGCCGATCATGGGGTGTGAGGCCTCCTCCAGCCGGCGAGTCAAGGTCGCCAGGTCGGACCGGACTATGGCGGGGATCATCAGGGCGGTCTCGATGCGGTAGTTCGACATGAATGTCCTCACCTTGGGCGAGGTCCACGTGGCCGGGGCATTGGCGGGCTTCTCTTCCGATGCGGCCGTGACCGTCATGGGCTCACCGTTCTTCACGGTGAGGAGTATGCGTTCGCCGATGAGGGAGTTCCGGAGAATGATGTCGCGTCCTATAGCGGATCCCGCCGCGCTATGGAAATATGACGGATGCTGATAACCGAACGGGACGGCGGAATCGCAAAGGCCGAAGCCTCCGCGCTCGGTGCTCCGGAATTCAAGAATCGTGAGCGCCGCGCGCCAGTTCTCCGGAGACTCCTGCGCCAGCCGCTCGCAGCGCATGCGCACCACATGCCAGCTGTGCTGCGACTTGTTGTCGGGTGTGCGGTAGAACCTCTCCTGTGCAAACACGTAGTCATCGAAGTCCTGGCTCAGGAGATCCGGAGCGGCGGTGAGGATGTAGAGGACCGGCAGGATGGCGGCAGACAGCAGTTTCATGGGGCGCTCCGATGTAGGGATGCGGTAGATGCTATCCCCATGGGGGGACTCCTGCATGCCGCGTGCGACCGGGGATGAGGGATATCGCCGCACCTCGTAAGATCGTGCGCGGTGTCGCCAACACCCGTGTGCGGTAGCGGCCTCCATCGTCCCCTCAGAGGCCATTGTCATGGACCCTGTCAGCCTCGATCCCGAGATCGCTGTCGTTCTCGAGCAGCTCAACGCCCATCCCCTCGCCCGGTTCGAGGGCATGACGCCGCAGCAGGCGCGGGACCTGCTGGCGGAGACGTTCCCGCCCGTGTTCGAGCCTCCAGTGGCGCGCGTCGAGGACCTACAGATCGTCGTCGCTGACGATCCGGGCGGCGTCATCGGTGCGCGGCTCTACCATCCGGCGCCAGGGGAGACGCTGCCTCTGGTGGTGTTCTTTCACGGCGGCGGCTGGGTGTGGGGCACGCTGGATCAGTCGGAGGGCGACTGCCGGTTGATGGCGGCGGTCGGAAACGTGGCCGTCCTGTCGGTGGACTATCGCCTGGCTCCCGAGCACCGCTTCCCCGCCGCGGCGGACGACGCGGTGGCCGCGACCCGTTGGGCCCTCCATCACGCGGCGGAGCTGGGAGCCGATCCCTCGCGGGTGGGCGTGGCGGGGGACAGCGCCGGCGGCAACCTGTCCGCGGTGGCGACGCTGGCGCTGCGGGGCGAATCCGCGGGCACAGACCCGCTCAAGGCGCAGTTGCTGATCTATCCGGCCGTGGACTGCGACCTCGATCGTCCATCCATGCACACCTATGGCGAGGGGTACCTGCTGGAACGGGTGCACATGGACTGGTTCTACGATCACTACGCACCGGATCGGGTGGGCGCTTCCGACCCGCGCCTGACGCCGCTGTTCGCCGGGTCCCACGCCGGATTGCCACCCGCCGTAGTCCTGCTCGCGGAGGTGGACGTCCTGCGCGACGAGGGTGAGGCGTATGCGGCGGTGTTGCAAGAGGCGGGCGTGCCGTGCGACCTGATCGTCGCCAAGGGCCTGATTCACGGTTTCATAGGCTTCTGGCCCGCGAGTGTCGCGGCGCGCGAGGCGTACGAGGGTGGCATCCGCCGTTTCGCCGCCCTGCTGGCCGCTGAGGGCTGACCGCGGCGCGGATCCGGTCTCTTCGACCCTAACCCTCGTCAGTGACGCGGAAGAGGTGTTTGTGGGTGCGGAGGAAGACGTCGCCCTCCGCGAAGGCGGGGGTGGAGTTGGTTCGCTCGCCAAGGGAGTTGGTGGAGACGATGTCGAGCTTCTTCGGGTTGGGGCGGAAGACGACGGTGTCGCCGCGCTGGTTCATCAGGTAGAGGCGGCCGGCG
>JABSRK010000049.1 GCA_013213915.1 Planctomycetota bacterium | reverse complement strand
CAGCCACGCGCCAGCCCCGTCGTTGCCCCGGTTGATGTAGACGCGGGGATGGGAGATGTACTTGCCGAACGAACCGCTGAGCGTGGTCGCCGTCACCACGTCCTTCCAGCCGTCGCCGTCGAGGTCGACGATCGCCACGTCGCGGTCGTTCGTGAGGTCGAGGAATCCCTGGCTCCCAGCGACGTTCGAGGCGCTGGCGTACTGGGCCGTGCGGTCGACGAGGACGCCGCCCTCGTTCATGAACAGGACGTTCGGGAAGCGGCCTGCCGAGGTGAAGGGCGACTTGCGAACGCTGATGAGATCAATGTCGCCGTCCTGGTCGATGTCGTCCCAGGCGTAGTCCTTTTCCTGGACGTCATTGGAACCGAGGGACGAGGTGGCGGAGAGGCGGATGGATGTCTCGTTGGCGAAATCCACCCACTGTGCTGACGCGTTTCCCGCGACGAGGAAGCAGACTGCCAGCGCGAGGACGGAACGGAGAGTGTGTCGACAGATCAAGGGAAAGCTCCAGCGTGAGGACCTCGGATGCAGTCTTGGTTGGCAGAGACGATACAGCGAGGGGATAGTGCTTCCGCCCTTCGCGCGGGGGACGGAGCCCGAGAACCACGATTCCAGGGGAATCTTATCATGCGGCGGGAGGGGTGCTCCCAGCCCTGCGGGCTCCGAATCTGCCATAACAGAGGGGAAGGGGGCCAAAACTGGGAACGGCCGCGGGCGATCGGCTCCACAAGCGTGAAACCCTTCCCTCGCCACAGCTCGAGGGCGGCCCCGCTCCCGGATCAGATGGTGGCCTACTGGCTGACCAGAACGAGGAGGAGCTTGTCGGCGAGGGTCCCGATGGCGGCGGCGGCGTCGTCGCCGTTCGCGAGGATGACGACGGCGGCCCGCTTCTGCCGGTGTGCGAGCATGACGGCCTTCCATCCGCGATTGTTCCCGCCGTGGCCGAAGACGAGGCCGTCGAGGTTCGAGTCCGTGCGGACGCGGAATCCGAGCCCGTATCCGTTACGTTTCCCGGGCGTCTGATCGGAGAGCATCGCGTCCAGCGTCGCCTCGCTGACGGCGCCACGACCTGCGGGCTCACCGTTGGGCCCTTCGAGCAGCGTTGACAGAAACAGCGCCAGGTCACCGGCGGATGCGTGCAGGCTCGCGGCCGCCTGCGCCGCGAAGCGGTAGGTGGGCACGGCCTTGCCAGCCTTGGAGTGCCCGACCACGCACATCTTGGCCACGTTCTTGTCCGGTGCGTAGGAGCTCGACGTCATGAGGAGCGGCCCGAGCACGAGCTCCTGGGCGGCTTCGGCGAACGACTTGCCAGTGGCCTGCTCGATCAGAAGCTGGACGACGGTGTATCCGCCGCCCGAGTATTCCCATCGCTCGCCTGGTGCGCGCACGATGCGCACAGGCCCATTCGATGACGGAACCCCGTCGAGGGACTGCAGCGTTGATGGCAGCTTCGCTTTTGGCGGCAGACCCGGGTACCCGTGGACGCTCAGGCCAGCGGTGTGGGAGAGCAATCGTCGCAGCGTGATGCCGCCGGGATCGTGGTTCTTGCCCGGGGAGGATCGGATCTTCCAGGCGTCGGTCAGCATCTGGTTGACCGGCTTGTCGAGCTCGAGCTTCTTCTGCTCGACAAGGCGCAATGCGGTCGCGGCGGCGACAGCCTTGGAGATGGACGCCACCTGGAAGACGCTCGCCGCTGTCAGTGGACGGGTCTCTCCGGCCTCTGCGAGGCCGAAACCGCGCACCACGACGGGAGCTCCGTCTCGGACGAGGGCGATCTGCAGTCCGGGCGTCGTGTGCGTCGCGAAGAACGCGTCGGTCTCCTTCTGCAGCAACAGATGCAGGTTCTCGGTGCCCGTGGTCGGAGCGTCCGACGCCCAGCGGTCGAACCGCTGTCCCTGCTGATCGACGCCCTCGTGGACCCGACGCTTGCCCTCCAGGGTCGTGAGGATGAAGTGGTTGATGCTCGCCGTGTGCTCGAGCCACCACGAGAAGACGGTGGATTTCACTGTGCGCACATTCACGCCGACCGCGCCGTCACCGAGATACAGCACGCCCTCGGGATCGACCCTCCCGCCCTTGATGCGGGGCGATCGCTTGTAGGTGTGTTCGTGATTCTCGAAAGCGACGTCGAGCCCGTGTTTCTCGAACAGGGGGGCCCAGTGCTGGCGGACGCCTGCGCTCAGAGGCCCTGAGTAGACGCGGTGGGACGGCCACCCCGGCACGTGGTAGATGGCGAACAGGTGGGGCCGTTGGGTGCGGGCGGCGAGCTCCCGGTCGAGCCACGCCGCCTGCTCGCCGCCGATGGGCGCCGTGTGTCCGGTGTTGAGCAGGAACAGGCTCGTGTCGTCGTTGAGGTCGAGGACGTCGTAACCTCGCTCGCCAGGTGTTGGGAACAGGGCGTGATAGAAGGGTGCCTTGTCCGGTTTCTGGGCATAGCCACCCTGCACCTCGTGATTGCCGATGGCGCACACGATGGGGATGCGGCGCCCTTCTTTCGTCACCAGTTGCTGCGTCACCGCGTCGCACCAATCGAACCACTTGGGCAACGATGCGGGATCGCCATTTCCGTAGGCCAGGTCACCGCCGAACGCGAGGAGGTCGGCGTCGACCTTCGCGACCTGCTCGAGGGTCTTGGCGAACAGCTTCTTGTTGTGCATCGTGTCGCCGCCCGCCGCGATCCGTATGGGTCGCGTCGCCGTCGGTGGGAGGGTCCGGAACCGCTCGATCGATGCAAGGTGCGGTATGCGGAAGCGGTATGACGTGTCAGGTGAGAGCCCGGAAAGGGGGACGACGTGCACCCGTCGGGTCGAGTGGGGGAGCGGGTGGTTCTTCCCGATGGCGCGCTTCCAGGCGCCGCCGGGTTCCGCCGCGTACCAGACCACGCTCCCCTCGGCCCGCGCGTCCGTGTGCCAGACGACGGTCATGGTCGTGTGGGCGGGTCCGGTGAGCGTGAGATAGAGGGCGAGGGCTGCCCAGGTCACCTTGGCGAACCCTCCGGGTTGCGCAGCAGTGGCACCGCTGCGCCGAGGATCAGGGCCATCTTGGAGACGTCGAGCCCGACCGCGAGGTGATGCAGGACGTTGAACGCCTCGCGGTCCTCCGTGATCGGCTCACGCGCCACCTTGTCGATCTTGCGTCCCATATCGATGATTTCGGGGGTCAACCAGAACAGCAGCACAGCCGAGATCACCGCCGCCGCACCCAGCGCCGCCAGCGGCTTCTTCCCCGTGCGCCCGGATGCCATGTACAGCAGAAGCGCCGCGATCGCGATTCCCATCTGCAAGGCGTAGAACTGTGCGAAGTACACGCGGTTCAGTTCGGACGCCGCGTACCGGAGCGCCAGCTCCTGCTTCTCCTGAGGGATGTTCCCGTAGAAGTACTCGGCTTCGTCCAGCTTCTCGAACTTGAGGATCGCGAAGTTCGTCCCCGCCAGGTATCCCGTCACGGCGGCGAGAAACAGCCAGCCTCCCAGCAGCCACAGGAGCAGCCGGGCAGCCAGGGGACGGGTCAGCGTTGATCCACTCAATGTTCTGCTCCAGTCGCAGCCCCATGTGGACTTCTTCCTGCGGGGCCGAGGGGCTAGATTACCCCCTGGTCTGGGTTTTGTCCCACAACGCGGCGCGTGGGTGTGGCTCAGCCGCAGATGGCGCGCATGAGCGTTTCTAGCGGTCCGCGCTTCGCGAACGACCGCCACCAGGCGGCGAAGCCGAGGGAGATCAGCCAGCACACCGCGATGCACGTGGCCACGGCTGGCAGATCTCCCGAGATGTCCCGCTTGAAGCCGAGGGCCTCGATCACCGTGAGGCCGATGAACACGTGGAAGACGTACAGCGTCAACGCCATCTGTCCGGCGCAGATCACCGGATGGAAGACCTTGCAGGCGAAGGCCCAGCGCGCGAGCAGCA
This sequence comes from Planctomycetota bacterium, assembly GCA_013213915.1. Classification (GTDB taxonomy): domain Bacteria; phylum Planctomycetota. Next base: position 11,917 of record JABSRK010000049.1, on the reverse strand, counting down.
GGCAAAGGCCGAGCGCCATGAGGGAGGTGCCCAGGGCTGAGGTGAACCACAGCGGCCCCGGCCCGTCCTCGCCGAGCTCTGCGCCGAGCCGCGCGAGTTTCTGGTCGACAGCGCGCACGGAAGAAACCTCGACCCAGGTCGTGTCGTACGGAACAGAGGTGCGAGTGCCCGTTTCCCCATCCTCGACGGTGAGAGAGCGCCGTACGCCGAGCTGTGGGACGTTGGCGGGCCAACGACCGAGACCGCGCCACATGTTGATCGCGCTGGCCTTTTCGCGACGCATGAGACCTGCGATCGAGCTGACCAGATGGGCGCGGTGGCGTTCGTGGTCAGCCGGCACGTCGGCGTCTTCGCCGTAGGACACGTCGACCAGGATGAGGGGGGGCGCGTCCGTCCCGTCTGCGGGCTCGATCCGGACTTCCCAGTCCGTGAAGGCCACACGATTCTGGGTACGCCGCAGCCCGCGCGCGATGCTGCGGGCGGCACGACGCAGCCCGGAATCGGGTTCGACGCCTTCCGCGGTCTTGACCTCGATCCGCGGGGCGTTCGTTCTCCTGCTGAAGAAGTCGTTGTCGCCGTCCGCCTCGGTCTCGCGGACCGATGCTGGTCCGAGGACGATGTCATGGCCGTCAGGAAGGGAGGCCTCCACCCGTTCGCAGGCCTTGGTGTCCCGTACGCGCGCCTCGTCGAGGCAGTACTGGCGCAAGTCGCCGCCGCCCCGTTCCGTGCCCCACCAGAGCGCCAGTCCGGCGACGCTGATGGCAATGGCGACTTTCGCCCTGGCGAGGGGCATCCTGCCTACGAGCATGCCTACGAGGAGCAGGGCGAGCCACGGAGAGATCGGATGCCACCCGTTGTAGAACAGGTTGCGGGCCTGTCCCTCCAGTTCCCAGAACGGTCCCGTGCCCGGGCCCATGCCGCTGGCCGCGTTCCATCCCTCGAAGACACGCAGGTACGGCCGCGCGGCGATGGACGCGAGCAGCGCGGGGGTCATGAGCCACCATGGGGCGGCGACCAGCAACGCGCCGGCGAGGAGAAACACCCCGTACCAATGCAGGATGTCGCCGACCCACACCGGATACCAGGCGTATCCGAACGCGAGCAGAAAGCCGGCACGGGTCACCAGCGCGCCCCGCGGGTCGCGTCGCAGAAGCAGGCCAACGGCCACGCACGCGGCCGCGCCGCCGAGCATCCAGTGGAGGAGCGTGCGGTCGGTGTCCCCGTCCTGCAGCGCGTTCGTGTACGTATCGACACGAGCGGGCAGGTCCTCGGTGATTTTCGTGTCGTCGTCGATCCAGCCGTTGATGACCGCGGCGGGGGAGGCGGTCCGCTCCTCCTGAACGGATGTCCAACGGTTGTAGTCAACGACGAGGGCGAGCAGCGCGAGCACGACGCCGAGCACCGCTGCGCGCAGCAAGTGGGTTCCCAGCGCTGTCGGTTTGCCCTCGGCTCGGCGACGCATCCCGGCGCGGAAGAGCAGGGTCACGCCGACTCCGGCGACGAGGACGAACAGCGGGGCCGCGCGGCTCGTGAACTTGTCCATGAAGTCCTGGAGCCACTCCGGTTGACCTACCCAGGACAGGGTCACCCGGTAGTTGACGATGACCATGCCCATGAACGCGAAACCGCGGGCCAGATCCAGACCTGAGAGGCGGGTCATGGGGACGAGGATACGCGTTTTGCCCCGTCTGGCGGGGCGTTAGCATCCCGACTCTCAACCTTTTTCGGTTCCCTGGAGACGCGGATGTCTTCCTTTGAGCGATCGTTCATTCCGTACGGGACACAATGGTCCACGCCCTTCGCGAAGTGGCAGGGGAGCCTGGCGTCTCTGCATCCGCTGCGGCTGGGCGCCGCATGTGCGCGGGCCCACCTGGACCGTCGCGGCGTCGATCCGACCGTTCTCGACGGGCTCGTCCTCGGCTGGACGGTTCCGTCGCAGCAGAGCTTCTACGGCTCGCCCTGGGTGGCGGGGATGGTCGGCGCGCCGGACATCACCGGGCCCATCGTCATGCAGGCTTGCGCTACCTCGGTGCGCGCGATCCAGACGGCGGCACAGGGCGTCGAGACGGGGTCGTACGAGAAGACCCTCGTGCTCACGGTGGACAAGTGCTCGAACGGTCCGCACCTGTACTACCCGGATGGCGGCGCGCCCGGCGGTACAGGCAAGGCGGAAAACTGGGTCATGGACAACTTCGGTCGCGACCCGTGGGCGAAGAACGCCATGGTCGAGACCGCCGAAAACGTGGCCCGCGAAGCGGGCATCTCCCGCGAGGAGCAGGACGCGCTCGCGCTTATTCGCTACGAGCAGTACACCCGCGCGCTCGAAGACGACGCGGCGTTCCAGAAGCGCTACATGCTCCCGGTGGAGATCAACCCGTCGGGACGCAAGGTGATCGGCACGCTCGATGCCGACGAGGGCGTGTTCCCGACGACGTCCGAGGGGCTGGCCAAGTTGCGTCCGGTCATGCCGGACGGCACGGTCACCTTTGGTAGTCAGACCCACCCGGCCGACGGCAACGCGGGTTGTCTCGTCACCACGGAGTCCTTCGCCAAGGAGTTGTCGTCCGATGCAGGCGTCACCGTCCGCCTGGTTTCGACGGGCGAGGCGCGCGTCAAGAAGGGCTTCATGGCGATGGCGACGGTTCCGGCCGCTCAGCAGGCTCTGCAACGCGCCGGCTGGTCCGCATCCGACGTGACGATCAAGACCCACAACCCATTCGCCGTTAACGACGTCTATTTCGCGCGCGAGCTGGGGCTGGCTGACGATTCGTTCAATGACTACGGCTCGAGCCTTGTCTTCGGGCACCCTCAGGGGCCGACCGGCATGCGGCTCGTCGCCGAGTTGATCGAGCAGCTCGTCCTGGGGGGCGGCGGCCGCGGCTTGTTTGTCGGTTGCGCAGCGGGGGATACCGCTTCGGCGCTGTGTCTGGAAGTCGACTGCAGCTAGGTTTGCAGGAACAACACGCATGAGCTTCACGTATCAAGGTCGCACCATCTCCAAGATTGCCGTGATCGGATCGGGGCAGATCGGCCCCGACATCGCGCTCTATTTCTGCAAGGTGTTGGCGTCAGCCGGTGTGTCCATCGTCGTGGTGGACATCTCGGACGAAGCCCTCGCAAAGGGGCAGGCGCGTTTCGAGAAGAAGGTGGACCGCGGAGTCAAGTCCGGCGCGTTCAAGGAGGATCGTGGCGAGCAGATGAAGTCCGCGGTGACGTGGACGTCTGATTATGGGCAGGTCGCCGGCGCGGCCTTCGTCGTGGAGGCGGCGACGGAAGACCCCGGCATCAAGCAGAAGATCTTCAGCCAGTTGGAGCAGGTGTGCGGACCAGACGCGATCCTCGCGTCCAACTCGTCCCACCTCGAGCCTGAGGTCATCAGCGAATCGCTCACCGACCGCAAGCGGTCGCTCGTCGTGCACTACTTCTTCCCGGCTGAGCGCAACTATGTCGTTGAGGTTGTGCCCGGCGAAGAGACGGACCCCGAGATCACGGGATGGGTGATGGGGTTCTACGAGAACATCGGCAAGACGCCGATTCGTGTGGCGAGCCGGTACGGATACGCCATCGACCCGATCTTCGAGGGCTTGTTCCTTGCGGCTGCCCTGTGCGTGGAGAAGGGGCTGGGTACGACCAAGGAGGTCGATGCGGTCGCCACCCGCGCGCTGGGTCTCACCGTCGGTCCGTTCCTTGCCATGAACCTCACGGGGGGCAACCCCATCACCGTCAAGGGACTGCCCATCGAAGGCGAGAAGATCATGCCGTGGTTCCGTGCCCCGGAGCTGCTGGTGAAGGCCGTGGAGACGGGCACGCCCTGGGAGGTGCCGGGTCGAGGTGAGACGATCGAGGTATCCGCCGAGGCGGAGAAGGCGATCACGGACGAGCTTCAAGGCGCCTTCCTCGGCCTCTGCGACGAGGTCATCAGTTCCGGCATCGTCGAGTTTGGCGATTTCGAGATGGCCGTGGAGATGGCCCTCGACCTGATCCCCCCCGCCAAGCTCGCGAACAAGCTCGGCGTCGATCGGGCGCTGGATCTCGCGAAAGCCTACGCCGATGCGAACGAGGGGTTCGCTGCGCCGCGCTGGCTCGCGGTCGAGGCGTCGAGGGGCACGCCCATCGCGGTGCCTGTCGTCTACACAGAACAGACAGGCGAGGTCGCGGTGGTGAAAGTCCGCCGTCCACGCTCCGCAAACTCCCTGAGCGAGGCCTCGTTCGAGCAGCTCTTCAACGCGTTCCGCGAGGTGCGCGACGACGAGTCGGTGCGGGCCTGCGTTCTCGTCGGGCACGGGATCAAGGCGTTCGTGTCAGGTGCTGACGTGAAGTTCCTCGCCGAGATCGACAGCCCCGAGGCCGGTATGCGCAACTCGAAGAACGCGCAGGATCTCACCGTGTTCATGGAGTCGCTGGGGAAGCCCATCGTCTGCGCCATGAACGGCCTGGCGTTTGGTGGCGGTCTCGAGATCGCCATGGCATGCAACGCACGCGTCGCGGTGCAGGGGCTGAAGCTGCTGGCCGGGCAGCCCGAGGTGAACCTGGGGATCATCCCCGGTGCCGGCGGTGTCACGCGGTTGCCGAGGTGGATCGGCGTCGAGAAGGCGGCGGCGCTCTTGCGAACCGGGCGCCCGGTGTCCGCTGAAGAGGCGCTCGAACTCGGGTTGGTCAACATGCTTGTGGAGCGCAACGAGCTCGTGGACCGCGCCGGCGAGCTGGCGCTCGAGATAGCGAACGGCACCGCCGATGTCCGCGACCTGCCGACGGGCGCCCTCGCCGACGTTCCGGCGACCCTCCCGGATGTGGATATCGGCCACCGATCGCGAGCCGTCGACGCGATCCTCTGCCAGGCGATCGTCGATGGAGCGAATGGGTCCCTCGCTGATGGCCTGAAGATCGAGAACGAAGCGTGGGGCCGGGTCTGCGAGACGAAGGACATGCGGATCGGCATCGACACCTTCATCAAGGACGGCCCGCGCGCGCAGGCGCCGTTCGAGCACTGCTGATAGCTGACGGATCCCCGCGGTCGGCAGTAGACTGCGCCGTCATGCGCACCTTCATCAGCCTGTTGTTGATCGCTTGCGCCGCCATCGCGCAAGACCCCCCTCGCCCCAACGTCGTCCTCATCATGTGCGACGACATGGGTTGGTCGGACATCGGCTGCTACGGCGGCGAGATCAAGACGCCCAACATCGACGGCCTGGCGAAGGAAGGCGTCCGATTCACCCAGTTCTACAACAACGCCAAGTGCGAGACGACGCGTGCGTCGGTCATCACGGGTATGTACCCGCGCCGGGGGAGCGGGCCATTACTCAAGCCGGAGCTCCCGAGCATCGCCGAGGTGATGAAGTCCGCGGGGTACGGGACGGCTCTGTCGGGCAAGTGGCACCTCGGATCCCGGGCGCCGCGCCGTCCCATCGACCGCGGCTTCGACGACGCTTACGGGCTGTGGGACGGGTGCTGCAATTTCTTCGATCCGGCCCAGCGTGACCCGCCGTTCAAGGGGAGCCGCAGGCGTCACTTCTCGGACAACGGCAAGAGGATCACCGAGTTCCCCGACGGGTTCTACACGACGGATGCGTTCACGGATCACGCCATCGGGTGCGTGAAGCGCTTCGCCGGAGAGAAGACTCCGTTCTTCGTACACGTCTGCTACACCGCGCCCCACTACCCCCTGCACGCGTTCCCCGAGGACATCGCAAAGTACGACGGCCGGTACGACGACGGGTGGGAGGCCCTGCGTCGCGCCCGTCACGCCCGCGTGATCGAGCTCGGACTCATGGACCCGAAGTGGCGCCTCCCGGATTCCGACTCCAAGGTCAAGCCATGGGCGAACGCCAAGAACAAGGAGTGGAACGCCCTGCGCATGGAGACGTACGCGGCGATGATCGACCGCATGGACCAGAACATCGGGCGGCTGCTGAAGGCGCTTGATGACGCGGGCGTCGCTGACAACACCCTGGTGATGTTCCTTTCCGACAACGGCGGCTGCGCCGAGACGCCGGGCGGTAACAACACGGCTCACGTCCCAGGCCCGAAGGAGCACTACGCGCACTGTGGGCCGGGGTGGGCGTTCGCTTCGAACACGCCGTTTCGTCGCTTCAAGCAATGGGTCCACGAGGGCGGTATCGCCACGCCGCTGATCGCGCGATGGCCCGGACGCGTCGAACCCGGGACCATGAACCACGCTGTCGGCCACATCATCGACTTCCTCCCGACCCTGGCCGATGTGGGTGGGGCGGAGATCCCCGGTCAGGTCGATGGCAAGAGCCTCGTGCCTGTCCTCGATGGCAAGACCCGCGAGGGACACGATCGCCTCTTCTGGTCCTACGGCAAGAACCGGGCCATTCGCGAGGGCAAGTGGAAGCTCGTCACCGATCGCCAGTACGGCCGCTGGGAACTCTACGATCTCGCCACGGACAGGACCGAGACGAACGACCTCGCCGCCAAGCACCCGGAGCGCGTCAAGTCGATGGCGGCGACGTGGACGGCGTGGGCGGTCAAGACGGGCGTGGCGAAGTGAAGGAGATCAACCAGGCGTCGCACCGATCACCGGCGCGCACGAGCTAGCAGCTCCCTCGCTTTTGCCCAGGCGGCCCTCCAGGCTTCGGCTTCGGTTTCGGGCAGGCGTGCGATGGCGTCTTCGTCGCGGACGCACGCGAGCCGGATGTCGTAGACCCAACCTTCGAGAACCGAGAACGGGTAACGGAACCACGACCGTCCGGCTGCGTTGAGATCGGCGACCAGCCACGCGAGTGCTCGCTGGCGGAACGCGGCGCGTGACTCGGCGTCGATCTCGTTGCGTTCATCGCCCATGCCGCAGCCCGTGCGCACCAGGGCGCTGACTGCGTCCCTGATCTCCGAAGGCTCGTCGGTGCTACCCCGTCGACGACCGCGGCTTCTGCGCCCACGGAAGCGCTCGGACCCTGCGGTCGTGAACAGCCCGCTGGCCTGCGCGTAGTGGCCCCTCCGGAGCAGGACGCGGGCGAGCTTGAGCGCGGTGCTCCCCGATGGCGGAACCTGTGCGTGCACGAGGGAATCCAGGTTCTCGGCCGTTTCTGCGTAGGACGTCGCCCGTTGGATGAGCATGGTGAGCTCCGGCCTGTCGTCGCCCTGTTCGCGGCTCGCGAGCCCCACCTCGCGCGCCTTGCCGAAGCGCCCCTGGCGCATGCGGCAGCGTACCAGCAGCATTCGTGCGTCCAGGTCTCCTTGGTCCTGGATCAGCACTGCTTCGACCGCGTTGGCCGCGCCCGCCCAGTCAGCGGAACGGTACAGGGCGATGGCCAGCTGTCGCTGCAACTCAGGCTGGCTCTGCTCGGTGTCGTCAAGTCTCTGCCGGAGCCCCTCGACGATCTGCGGAAGCGGGACGCCCGATCGGATATCGAGTTGCTTGGTGTACCGCACGATGGCGGAGCGAACGCGGAACGACGCCTTGTCGGTTTCACCCAGGTGCGCCGCCATCGCCGTGCGAGCCCAGTCGAGATCTCCCTGTTCGATCAGCAGGTGAGCCAGTCCGCGTTGGAGGTTCTTGTCGCTCGGGTCGAGCCTGACGGCTTCGGCCATGTGGAGCAGCGCCTCGTCGGGCTCCTCCTTGAGCTGGTAGAGGTTCGCGAGGTGGTTGCGAATGGAGACCGACTCGGGCCGATGCGACAGGGCGATGAGCGTGTGCCGTAGCGCCTCGTCGAGCCGCTCCGGATCGACCTTGCGGCCTCGGGACTCCCACGCGCCTCGCATGCCACGGGCGAGCGTGTAGCCGATGTAGAAGTTGATCCAGAAATCGTCCGGGTACGCATGGAACGCGTCGCGCAGGACGCTGAGGGCCACCTCGCGCTGCCTGTACCTCAGCGCGATGGCCAGCAGACAGATGCTGCGCGGATCCCGGTCCTTCGCTTTAAGGTCCGCGGCGATGAGCAGCAGGTCCGCCTCGTCGTACTCGAGTGTGGCGTCTCGAAGTTGCTGACGCCACGGGTGGGGGTCGGCCAGCGAGGCTGTCCTCACCATGTCCCGCCACTGCGGACGGAACTCTGCCTTCAGCCGCGCTCCCCAGTCATCGAGGGCGAACGCCATCTCCTCCGCGAGGTCCGATCCCTTTGCGCGGATCTCTCTCGCAGCGTCCTCGGCTTCGAGCGCGATGACGTCGATACCGAAGTCACGGAACGCCCTTGCGTAATCGTGCTCGTCGTTGCTTTCGGTTTCCACGGGTCGGGTGTGGATGGCTCGCAGCTGGTCGATGAAGCGCTCCTCGCGCTGCTTGGCCTGAGCGACCGCGAGCTGGCTTCGAAACTCGGCACGGTCGTTCTCGAGGTCGGCGCGAGCTTCGTCGCTGACGTCTCCCGATGTCGCTACGAGATCAGCACGCTCCAGCGCCCCCCGCGCCGCGTCCCATGCTGATGCGCGGACGAGGGTGTGCATGTCGTCGAGGGCCGCGCGGATGTCCCTGTCGGCCTGCGCGCGTTCCGACTGACGCCACCATGCGAACCCGACGCCGCCGCAGATCAGGATAAGGAGCGACGCGGCGAGCGCTCCGGTGAGGCGCCGAGCCTTGCGTTCCTCCGTGGCCCGGACGCGAGCTTCGGCAGCTGCGACCTGCGCTTCTTGCGTGCGTTCCTCTGCGTGCGCGAGGTGGTCCGCCACAGCCTTCGCAACGATGCCGCCGTGACGCGGTCTGTCGTCCCGACTGGCTGACAGGCAGCGCATCGCCAATTCGATGAGCTCGGCGTCGCCTTCGCAAGCGGACAGACGCGCGTACGCGTCGTCGAGGCTGGCCGCCCGCGCCTGCTCCATGATGTTGCTGCCCGGCTGCCGCACGTATGGCGGTTTGCCGGTGAGGATCTCGCAGAGGATGGCACCGAGCGCGAACACATCGGCGCGCTCATCCAGCGCCTCCACATCACCGATCGCCTGTTCGGGTGGCATGTAGGACGGTGTCCCGAGGACCGAACCGGCCAGTGACTGCGATCCCGGGGAGTCGCTCCGCACGGTCTCGATCTCGAGAGATCCGTCCTCCTTGTCGCGTTGCAGCGCTTCGCGCTCGTCCTCGATACCGCCACGGGTCAGGACCTTGGCAAACCCCCAGTCGAACACCTGCACCTCGCCGAACGCACCGACCATCACGTTGGCGGGTTTCATGTCGCGATGAATGACGTTGCGGGAGTGGGCGTACGCGATCGTCTGGCAGATCTGTTCGAATACCTGCAGGTAGCGTCCGCGATCCTGCGACGCGGTTTTGCGTTCACTCAGGAGCGCTGAGAACGTCCGACCGTTGACCAGCTTCATGGCGAAGTACGGCCGCATCTTCGCGTCGAGGCCCATCTCGTAGACGGGAACGACGCCGGGGTGTTGCAGTTGACCGCCGATCTGCGCCTCTTCGACGAAGCGTTGGACCATGCCGCGCCGGTTTGCGTGCTCTGCCTTCAGGACCTTCATGGCGACGTCGCGTCCCAGGTCCACGTCGCGTCCGCGCAGCACCACGCCCATGCCGCCCCGTGCGATCTCCCCGAGGACGAGATAGCGACCGATTCGCCGCCCCTCCACCTCGCCTTCCTTCGTGAAGACCGTGGGGCTGTCGCCGACGGAATCCCCGTCGGGAAGCAGGACACGGGACGCGACTCCGAGCCGCGCTTCCAGGGTCTCGAGGATGCTGTGGGCGTCGTCGTCGTCCTCGACGAGATCGGCCTCTGAGCCGTACACCGCCTGGAGTCCCATGTCCCAGGCACTGTCAGTGTCTGCTTCACCCGAGTCGGGTGGCTGTTCTCGGGGATCGTCGGGCATCGGTGGGATTGTCCTAACTCCTTTGTAGAACGCGGCTCCTGGTCGTCCCTTTCATCATAGACCCAAAAGGAGCACCGAAAATGGGGTCGAAACTGGTTCACCAGTGTCGGGCGCCCTGCCCGCGGCCGACGATTGGAGAACTGAACGTGACACCGCCAGCCGTAGCTCTCGAGCAGCATGCGCATCTGACGCGCCAGAGCGGGCTGCGTCTGGCGGCTCCGACCCGGGACGAGGCCCTCGTGGCCCGCGTGAAGGACGGCGACCAGGACGCGTTCGGCGAGCTGGTCGCCCCCTATCTGCCGGGCTTAGAGAAGCTCCTCAGGCCGCTGGCCCGCCAGCGCGAAGACGTTTCCGACCTCGTGCAGGACGCCCTCCTTCGGGCCCTGAAGAACCTCCACCGCTTCCAGGGCGGCCGCTTCTCGACCTGGCTCTACCGGGTGGGTGTCAACCTCGCGCTGACGTCCGCGAGGCGCAACACGGTCTGCCGCCGGATTCTTGATCCCAAGGGGCCGTTCGTCATCTCCGCTCCGGACCAGCCTGTTGCCCCTGAAGACCGGGCCGCGGCCCGCGAGGACGCCGCGCGCATCCGGGATGCGATCCATCGGCTGCCGGCCCCGTGCCGTGAGGTCGTGGAGCTTCGGTACGTCCGAGATCTTTCCTGCAAGGACATCGCGGCCATGCTGGGGAAAACCCCTAACGCGGTGTCGCTACTGCTCTTCCGCGCCCGCCGGCGCCTCCGTGACGCCTTCGCGACCGGCTGATTTCCCGCTTTGCGGGGCTCCGCACGGGTAAGCGAAAGCCACCCCGATCTATGTGGTCGGAGAGGAACGGCCACCAGGCTGTCCTCTGCGACAACCAGGCAGTACCCGACGCGCGTTGAGCAGGAGTCCAAGACAGTGCAGTCGTAAGAGGCTGCGCGCGGGCATCTGGAGATCGTTAGAGAGAAAATCCGGTCGCTACCGGACACGCGCATCCCCGGCTGCGAAGAGGTGCGCATCCGTTGTGTCTCTGTTCCCGATCGGGACGAGCGCGCACCCTCGGCGCGTGAGCGGCTCGTGGTAGGGTCCCGACCCCATGAGCGCTGCCTTGCATCTTCGCGCCGAGGGTGATGCGTCCCTCGCGAAGCAGATCTTGGACGACCGCGACGTCAAGCGGTCGATCGAGCGGTTCGAGAAGGACGTGAAGTCGGGGGAGACGCGTCGCCAACTCCTGTCCACGTCGGTGCGGCTCGGTCCCGCGCTTGTCCCCGAACTCCACGCGGTCATCGCTCGCTGCCGCGAGCGTCTCGGCCTTGACTCCGAGGTCGAGATGTACGTCTATCCGAGCCCGCACCTGAACGCGGCGTGCGTGCGGCCCGAAGACGAGCGCGTGCTGCTCATGTTCTCGTCCGAGCTGCTCGACGCGTTCGACGGCGACGAGCTCGCGTTCGTCGCGGGCCACGAGCTCGGGCACCACATGTTCGGACACCACGACATCCCAGTCGGGGCGCTCCTCGAGGGGCCGTATGCCGTGTCGCCGCGCATGGCGCTGCAACTCTACGCATGGTCACGGTACGCCGAGGTGTCGGCGGACCGAGCGGGGATGTGGTGCGCCGGCGAGCTCGATGCCGTCGCGCGCGGGTTGTTCAAGTTGGCTTCTGGCCTGAGTGCAGGGGCGGCGAATGTCGTGATGGACGCGCTGCTCGCCCAGGTCGATGCGCTCGAAGGGTTCGGCTCGGTGACCGCGAGCGATCCGGTTCGCGCCGACTGGTTTTCGACGCACCCGTTCAGTCCGTTGCGGCTCAAGGCCGCCAAGTTGTTCAGCGAATCCGAGTACATGACCGACGGGGGTGCGTCATCCGCGGTGCTCGAGGCGGCTGTTCAGGACGTCATGGCGATCATGGAGCCCGGTTACCTGAAGGACACGAGCGAACAGGCCGCGTTCATGCGGCGACTGCTGCTCGCCGGAGCCATGGTCGTGGCGGGTGCGTCAGGGGATGTGTCCGAAGAGGAGGCAGAGTCGATCGAGAGCTTCCTGGGCGAAGGCAAGGTCACCCGGCATCTCAGCGTCGAGGCGTTGCGAGAGGACCTGCCGCGTCGCGTCGACGCTGTCGTCGGTAGCGCACCGCTCGCTCGCCGGGCCCAGGTGTTGCGCGACATCTGTGTCGTCGCGCGCGCCG
>JABSRK010000489.1 GCA_013213915.1 Planctomycetota bacterium | reverse complement strand
TCCTCTTCGAGCTCCTCGTCCTCTTCGAGCTCCTCGTCCTCTTCGAGCTCCTCGTCCTCTTCGAGCTCCTCGTCCTCAGTGTCTCCCGCTTCAATCCCGACTTCGCCGGCGTTTTCCTCGGCTTGCTGGGACAACTCGAATGCGGCGGCTGCGGCGAGCGCGACGGGGTTCATCTCGGGCGCCGCATCGGGTTCGGGAGTGGGTTCGAATGCTGCTGCAGGGAGCGCCGTGTCTTCATCGACGAAGAGGAACGATGCGGACTCGCGTGCTTCGACTTCCGGGGCGCGTGCCTGGTCGGTGTCGGGTAGAGGTGCTTCATCCAGGGCAACGAGGGCAACCGGCGCGTCGCTCGGCACTTCTTCATGCGGAGTGCCCGCCAGGACGCGCGGCTCGGCGAGATGGGCGGGGACCCCTTCGGGGAGAGGTGATGATGCCGCAAACAGCCCCGGTTCGTCGTCAGCGTCGTCGTCAGGGTTGTCGGGCTTCGCCATGTCCGCCGGTTCGTCCAGCGGGAGCTCCGGTTCTTCGAGCACGGTGACGCTCTCTTGCTGCGCCTCGTCGGTTCGCGCGAGTGCCAGCGCCAGCGCCGTGGCGGCTGAATCAGCTTCTGGTGGGCCTTCGAATGCGAGTCGCCAGGACATCATCGTGGTCACCAGGACGAGGAGCCCGGCCAACCCCGTCGCCACGATGCCATCGCCGAGGACCTTGCTGAGGTAGAACCCTGCCTCACCTCCCGTGGGTGCATCGGGTGTCGCCCCCTGGATCGTGCCGAGGAGTCCGGCCAGCGGGAGCGCGAACAAGACCATGGCCAGGATCTTGCGGAACGGCCACTGGACTTCGCCTCGGAGGTACCACAGAGCGCCGAGCGCTGCCATGCCGAGGAGCACCATGATCGTCGGAGCGGGGCCCAGTAACCCGACCAACGCGCGGGGGCTGCCCGCGCTCGATTCCATAAACGACTTCACCAGTGCAACGACGGAGACGAAGAAGAGGGCCACGGGCAGGTATGAACCGTGCGTGCTCTGTCGCGTCTCTTGCTCAGGTGCGTTCGACATGCTCATCCTCGCATCAAGCTCACGACACGCCCGCGGTCTTGCGGGCACCCTGACGTATCTCTTCCCACTGCTCGGGGGACATCAGGATCTCGCGTGCTTTGGATCCCCGGTGCTCCGAGACGATCCCGGCGTCCGCCATCAAGTCGATGAGGCGTGACGCGCGGGCGTATCCGACTCTCAATCGACGCTGCAGGCCAGACGCCGATGCCATGCCGCTGGAGAACATCACGTCGACCGCTTGCTCGAACAACTCGTCCGAATCAAGAATGCACGCGATCTCGCCGCCGCCGGATTGCACCTGTTCGAGTTGGTGCGTATAGAGCGGCGTGGCATTCTCCTTCAGATACTTGACGACGCGGTCGACCTCATCGTCCGATACGAACGGCCCCTGCACGCGTCGCGGGTCGTCCGATGTGGATGACAGGTACAGCATGTCTCCTCGATCCAGGAGCTTCTCTGCTCCGTAGCGGTCGAGGATGGTGCGGCTGTCGATGCCGGTTCGCGTCTGGAAGCCGATGCGGGCGGGCAGGTTGCTCTTGATCAGCCCGGTGATGACATCGGTACTGGGGCGCTGGGTCGCGAGGACGACGTGGATACCGACGGCGCGCGCCTTCTGTGCGAGGCGTGCGATGGCCTGCTCGACCTCCTTGCCTGACGCCATCATGAGGTCGGCCAGCTCATCGACGATGATCACTACGTAGGGGAGGTGCTCGGGGATCTTGCCGACCTCCTCTTCGGAATACAGCTTCAGTAGCTTTTCACGCCGCGCGGGCTTGGTGAGCTTGTTGTACGACGTCAGGTGGCGGACGCCGACCGCGGCCAGGAGTTCGTACCGCTCCTCCATCTGATTGACGGCCCACTCGAGGATCTTGGTCGCCTTCTTGGGGCTGCTCTCCACCTTCGTCAGCAGGTGTGGGATGTCCTGGTAGACCTCGAGTTCGACCTTCTTGGGATCGATCATGATGAGGCGGCACTCTTCCGGATACCGGGTGAGCAGGATCGACAGGATGAGGTTGTTCACGAATACCGACTTGCCTGCCCCGGTGCGCCCGGCGATCAGCAGGTGGGGCGTGGTCGCGAGGTCTTCGACGAATGGGTGACAGGATGCGTCCTTGCCGAGGAACAAGGGGATGGCGATCTTCCGCTTGGACAGGTCTTGGGCGACGGCGAGCTCGCGGAGGAAGACGGTTTCTCGCTTCTTGTTCGGGATTTCCACGCCGAGGGCCGACTTGCCCTTTACCGGGGCGATGCGCACCCGGGTCACGCCGAGGGCGAGGGCGAGATCATCAGCGAGCCCCGTGATCTTGGAGATCTTGGTGCCACGTTCGAGGATCAGATCGAAG
>JABSRK010000488.1 GCA_013213915.1 Planctomycetota bacterium | reverse complement strand
GACGGCAGCCGTCCGCTTGCCTACCAGTGGCAGTTGAACGGGCAGGATATTGCCGATGCCACCGGCTCCACGCTGAAACTCGAGTCCATCGAGTCCAGCGACGCCGGTCAATACACCCTCACCGTCACCAACGCCGCCGGGGAAGCGACCAGCCAGGCCGCCACGCTCTCGGTGCTCGACCGGGTGCCGGGAGTTTACTCCACCGGCGTGGACGACGACGGGGTGACGCTGTTCGACGACGAGATCGATTCGCACTACCGGATCATCGTCAACGCGGACGGCGATTCCGACGAGGCCATCGTGCAGGATTCGTTCGGGTTCCCCATCATTTCGGGCCCGTGGATTGCCAACAGCGAGACCTCGCTCTGGATCGGGCCGCGCTTCGTGACGGACCAGGCCTCCGGGGGCGACTACACCTACCGGCTGGAGTTTGACCTGAGCAACTTCGATCCGAGCCAGACCGTGCTGCTGGGCCAGTGGACCAGCGACAACGCGGGTCTGGACATCGTGCTCAACGGCAACAGCACCGGGAACACCACCACCGGCAATTTCGGCCAGTTGTTTGACTTCAAGCTCGCTGGCGGATTCGTCTCCGGCGTCAACACGCTCGACTTCGTGCTGAACAACGCCGATCCCAACGGCGGCTACACCGGCCTGCGGGTGGAGAACCTCCGCGCCGGTTCCGTGGCCGTGCCGGACGGGACCGCGCCGACCATCGCGGAGCTAACGACCTTGCCACCGACACATGAGGGAGGATCGGCTACGTTCACCGTGCTGGCTGTTGGGAGTCCCACGTTGAAATACCAGTGGCTGCTCAACGGCAACGCGATCGCGGGCGCCACCGGGCCGAAACTTGCGTTGAGCGACATCCGTGAAAGTGCCGGCGGCGACTATCAGGTCGTTGTCAGCAATGACGCTGGCTCCGTGAAGAGCGACGTCTCCACGCTGGAGGTGTTGGCGGGTAGCGCGGATTTGGCCATCGAGCTGTTCAACGGCCTGGTCGTTGGCGGTATCGTAGGCAGGTCGTATCACGTCGAATACTCCGACGGCGACGGGTGGAAGACCCTCTTTGAGGGGGCGCTTCCGAGCGATCCCTTCTTCTTGGCCGACCCTGAGTCGGCGGACAAGCCGGACCGCGAGTACCGCGTGACCCCGGCGGAATGAACCCAACCCTGAACCTTTAAAACATAGAACAATGGAAATCTTGACTAACCTCACAAACAAAGCCGTCCGCTACGGTTTTGTGGTGGCTTGTGTAGTGATTGGCTGCGCCGCTTGGCCAAGCGCGCTGAATGCGGATCCCATCCCCACGCTGTACAACACCGGCGTGAACGATGACTACGAGCTGCTAGACGACCTCGCGCCCGACCCGCACTACAAGCTGGTGGTCAATCCGGACTCGGATCTCATTCATCCGTTTGTGGTCAAGAGCGACGAGTTCCCCATCCCACCCTGGCTGGCCAATGGTCCTGACTCCAAGTGGCTCGCGGTCCGCGAGGGCGAGAACGCCAACGGCATAAATGGTAATTACACCTACCGAACTTCGTTCGACCTGACCGGGTTTGACCTGGAGACGGTGTATATCGACATGGGCTGGTCGGTGGACAACACCGGTGTCAACGTGCTGCTCAACGGCAAGCCGTTGCGGGACATCGATGACAACCCGATGACCATCGGCGCCGCCGGGTTCGGCGGCTGGGCCTACCACACGATCGAGAGTGACCAGCGCTTCATCCCCGGCATCAACACGCTCGACTTCCTCGTGTTCAACGCCGGAACCCAGGTCAATCCCATCGGCCTGCGCGTCGAGTTCGACGCCGACGCTGATCCGCTGGACGCCGACGAGAAGCCGATGGTTCGCACCCTGTTCGCTGTCCAGGGCGACAACTTCGTGGACACCATCCCGGATCTCTGGCAGGTGATTCAGGATGAACCTTCCGTGTACCCGGAGACTGTCACCGTGCGCGCCGGGCAGCAGGTGTCGTTCATGGTTACCGCCTCGGCGGGGGATGCCTCCTACGAATGGCAGCGCGATGGCAACGCCATTGCCGGGGCCAACGGCCCGATGCTGACCCTGAGCGAGGTCGAGACCGACCAGTCCGGCAGCTACACCGTGAAGGTGAGCAACGGAGGCGGATCAGCCACCAGCGGGGCGGTCACACTGACCGTGTTGCCGACCGTCGAGCTGAATGTGGGCCGCTATGCCCGCATTCACGTCAACGGCATCGCAGGACGCGCCTATCGACTGGAGAGCACCACGACTGCTGGGCAGGCGTTCAGTGGTGGACAGGAAATTACTTTGCCCGCCGAGGGCGCAGGCTCACTGGTCGAGCCCTTGGCCAAGCCCTCGGAGTTGTTTCGGGTCAAGCTGCTCCCGTAAATGACGAGCAACCCGATGGGGAG
>JABSRK010000487.1 GCA_013213915.1 Planctomycetota bacterium | reverse complement strand
GGCCCGCGAGAATCTCGCGCTCCTGGCCCCCCTCGGAGCCAGTGCCGACGCCCGCAGGGCATTCGATCGTGACGCGATGGAACAGCTGCTCGAGGACGTCGGCCTCGCCGCGGTCGCCCAACGTCGCGTGCGCACGTTTTCCCTCGGGATGCGACAGCGACTCGGGATCGCGCTCGCGCTCGCCCCATCGCCACAACTCATCATCCTCGACGAGCCCACAAACGGCCTTGACCCGCGGGGGATTCGGGACATTCGTGAGTTGATCCTCAAGCTCAACGCCAAACGCGGACTCACCTTCGTCGTGTCGAGCCACCTGCTCCACGAGGTCGAGAACCTCTGTGGTCGGGTCGGCATCATGCACGCCGGACGACTCGTAGACGAGGGGCCGCTCGAAGAGTTGATGCGCGAAGGTGTGCAGACGCTGCGCATCGAAGCCAGCCCGCGAGACGACGTGATCGCGGTGCTCGGAGGCCTGTACCAGACCGGAACCTGGCGGGAGGTCGATTCGGGTTTCGAGGTCGCAGTCGGGCGCGACGCAGCGCCCGCCCTGTGCGACGCGCTCGTGAGAGCCGGCGTCCGCGTCAGCGCCATCGTCCCGCACCGACCATCCCTCGAAGAACTGTTCATCGCGCGAACTGAGGGCGCGGCATGAGCGGGTGGCTGGCGCTCATCCGTCTTGACGTCGCCCTGCTGATACGTCGGCGACTCCCTCGCTGGATCGCCGGGACAACCGTCTTCGCGGCCGTCCTGGCCACCCTCGTCTCCGGCGTCGACGACGGTGAGGGTTACCGCGCCGTGGCCGCGGCCGCCCGATTGGTCGCGGCTATCCTGGTCGGACTGACCTCCGTGCTCGGCGCCGTCGCGATCTCGGGCGACGCGGCCTCGGGCGCGCTGCGCGCGGTCATGGTGCGCCCGGTCGGTCGACCGGCAGTTGTCCTCGCCCACGCGATCACGACCGCCGCATTCTCGATCGCGCTATACCTCGTCTGCGTATCCATCGCCTGGGTCACCGCGCGTTTTGCGTTCGGATTTGACGACGTCATGTATCGCAGCAGCCTGGGTATCTTCCCGATCCAGGGCCTGGAGGAGGGCTCCATGAATGTCCTCCAGTTCAGGCTGCTCCTCCTCGCAGCGCCGGCTCTTGCCGTCCCTCCACTCCTCGCACTCTGCGTCTCCACGGTGACTGATGACGCGGCCACGGCCGTCGTCCTCGCGATGATGGCGACCCTGGGACCACTGCTCTTCGGACTCCTCACCGACGAGACGCTCGGGTGGCTGTTCACGGAGCGCGCGCTGCATCCCTTGAACACGTTGGCCGAACTCTCGAAGGGCGTCCAGTTACACCAGGAGGTCGTGGCCGAGACCGCATACATGTGGCAGTCCCTGTGGCAGCCCGGGTGCTGGATCCTCGCGTGTCTCGCCACGTCGATCGCCCTGTTCCAGTCACGAGAGGTTCAAGCATGATCCGCTGGATCATCGCGTGCGTCTTCGCGAGCACCGTGGCACACGGGCAGGAACTGGTCACGGTCGAGGTCGATATCGGCGGGCCCCACGCCGATCTCACACAGGCGGATCTCGACGGTGACGGGAAGAGCGACCTGGTGTTCCTCCTCGAGGGCACACCCCCGGTCCTGGATATCCGCTACCAGGATCCCGACGGAAGGGGATTCGGCAGGCGCGCGCGGTGGGAGATCCCACCCGGTACGGCTGGCATCACCATGGCCGAGATCGTCTCGCCGGGACTGGACGTGCTGTTCCTCTCGGCCACTGGCGCCCGCATCGTGGAGGGGACATCCAAGGACGGCGTATCGCGTCCGTGGATGTCGATCGAACTCCTGTTTCCAACCGGCTACCGCAGCTTGCCGAAGCACTGGAGCTGGGGCTACGACCTGGACGGCGACGGTCACGATGATGTCCTCCTTCCGGGGATTGACGGTGATCTCGTCGTGTTCGTCGGCAAGGACGGCAAGCCAAAGGCCGCGCCGACCTTGCTCGCCCATCCGCGCTCCCAAACGACGTCAGATCGCACCCACGGCCTGCTACGGGTACGCCGCGGACGACCGCGCACGGAGCTGGCGCCGATGGCGCGGGACGCGCTGATCCCAGCCTGGCTCGAGCCATCCGGACTGCATGTGTTGCCGCGACGCGGGGACGGCTTCGCCGACACACCGATCAATCTGTTCCCTCTCGAAGATGATGAGCCGTCGGGCCTCGGCCTCTTGCGACGGGTCGACATCGATCTCGATGACCTCGACGGCGACGGGCTCGCCGACCTTTGCCTTACGCGCACGGAGGCGCGGGGCGGGGCCATCCCGGAGCGACGCACCGATGTCCTGCTCTTCAAGAACCTCGGACGCCCGCACCCCTCACCGTCCCAGGTGATCCTGCTACCCGGGGTGCTGTCCTCCGGCCC
>JABSRK010000486.1 GCA_013213915.1 Planctomycetota bacterium | reverse complement strand
TCGTCCTTCGACCCGACCTCCACCCAGATCTGGAACGCCACCACTGGCGTCGAATGATCCTCGAGCGTCAACACCCGGAGGCCATTTTCAAGTTGCGTTTCGCGAAGTTCTTGAACCGGATCCTTGACCGTGTCGAGCGACTCTGGCAGAGCAACGTCCGGGGCTGCGAGTCCCACCGCGGCCAGGGCCCCAACGAAAATTTTCCACGGTGCGGAACGGCGCGGCATGACGCGGTACCCTAACCCAGCGGGCGCCGCATCGCTCCGTTTGAAAATTTTCAATGCATCCACGGAGTTTTTTCGTGATTGAAGACGAGGCTACCCTCCGCTCCATTCTCGAAGAAACCCGCACGGTCGCGGTGGTGGGCATCAAGAATGGCGAGACGGACGACGCGTACCGCGTGCCACACTACATGCAAGAGAACGGCTACCGCATACTCCCGGTCAATCCGAGACTCGACCAGGTTCTGAACCTTCCCTGCCATTCCAGCCTGTCCGACCTCCAGGAACCCGCAGATCTGGTGAACCTGTTTCGGGCGAGCGCACACATTCCCGGGCTCGCCGACGAGATCCTGGCGCTTCCAAAACGACCCCGAACGGTCTGGATGCAACTCGGTATCCATCACGCCGAGGCCGCCCGGCGTCTTCACGATGCCGGCATTTCGGTGGTACAGGATCGCTGCATCATGGTCGATCACCGGCGCTGGATCGCACCGTGAGTCCCACGAAAAGATGAGTCGTCGTTCACCGCAAGACCGCGTGGTCTACTCCTCGGATGGGGGACGGGTCTGCCCCGCCTGCGCCCAGCCCCAGTCCCGCTGCCGGTGCGCCCGGAGTACCGATCGCGAGACGCCTCGGCCCTCGGGCAATGTGCGCGTGGGACGGGCTTCGAAGGGTCGCAAGGGAAAACCCGTGACCACCGTTTCTGGCCTGCCGCTTCGCGACAGCGAACTTGCAGAACTTGCGAGCGAACTAAAACGCCTCTGCGGAAGCGGCGGAACAGTCCGCGAGGGAACGATCGAGATCCAGGGCGAACACCGCGAGAAGCTACTGGAAGAACTGGCGAAGCGCGGCTTCCGCGCGAAACGCAGCGGCGGTTAGCGCGCTCGGATCTTCCCTCTCACCTGGTACAACTCGCGAATGCCAACAAACAGCCGGTTCGCAATCCCGTACTTTGAACGACCGTAGCGGCGCGGCCGGTGGCAAACGGGAATCTCGGTCACCCGAGCACCCTCTAGCCGAAGCAGGGTCGGAAGAAAACGGTGGAGACCGCCCGAAAGCTCGACATTCTCGAGTAGCGAAGTCCTCATCACCCGCAACGAACATCCAACGTCGCTCACCGTCTCCCCCGTAAGGGCATTGCGTACGCCGTTTGCGATTCGCGAGGTGACGATTCGGATCCAGGAGTCCTGGCGCGTAATCCTTACTCCGTTGACCACATCCGCCACTTCGAGTTCCAACATCAACCTCTCGAGATCCCTGGGGTCGTTCTGCAGATCGGCGTCCAACGTCGCCGTAAATTCGGATCGGACCTCCCTGAAACCCGCTGCCAGCGCCGCGGACTGCCCCTGGTTCGAGGGCAAGGTCAATACCCGAATGCGCGAGTCTTCGCGGGCAAGCGCGTCGAGCACCCCTGGGCTGGCATCTCGACTTCCATCGTCTACGAAGATCACTTCGAACGAGCCGCCCGTGAAGCAAAGGGCCTCCCGCAACTCGGCATAGAGCGGCCGAAGGGATTGCGCTTCCTCGAAGACGGGCACCACCACCGAAAGCCGCGGTAGCGGATCACTCTGGGTCGCATGTTTTTTCGACACGAAAGCCTTCACGCTTCGCGCGTGAGCAGAAACCAACTTCCCATATCGCGACCTTTCCGAGCCGCCGAGCCAATGGTCACATGCTCTGAAACGCGGCGAAGCGTGTCCACCATGAATCCGTAAACAAATCGAGAAAGACCTCCCTCGTTACCTTTGATCGGTGGCCAATCCCCGGGAGCCGTTGCGGGAACCCGCCGATAGTCAACCAGGATTTCCGGTCGGTCGGGACTGGCGACGGCAACGAAATAGCCGGGGCCGGTAAGCGGGGCCATCTTCTGGAAGTTGAAACCGTGAAGTTCCTGCGGATCGCTCGAGCCCTCGGAATCCGGTCGACAAAATCGCTTTTCAAAATGGGTAAACACCGGCAGCGTGTTCTTTCCAAAATGCCTCACCGTGGCACCGGTCGCCATCGCGGGAGAAACCAGATCGGCGAGCGATAACGAAGCGTATCCCTTCGCTGCGTTCCAAAGCGTGCGCTGCTCGCCGCGGCCCACCTGGCGGATGGCTTCGACACGCTCGTCGTGACCGAGCGAATCGAGAAATTGGGAAAGCGCCGCCAGATCCACCTGCGCCACCCCCAAACGCTCACACACTTCTGAACCCGCG
>JABSRK010000485.1 GCA_013213915.1 Planctomycetota bacterium | reverse complement strand
CTGTACTCCGCCGGGCTCCGCGTCTCAGAGCTGGTGGGGCTCGACGTGCGAGACGTCAACGCCCGCCGCGGCACGGCCAAGGTGTTCGGCAAGGGACGCAAGGAGCGGGTCGCGCTTCTGGGCCGCTACGCCGTCGACGCCATCGAAGCGTGGACCCCCTGGCGTGACCTCAAGGCGCGTCCGACAGCCGAAGACGCGTTGTTCCTCAATCACCGCGGAGGCCGCCTGACCGACCGCTCGGTCCGCCGTCTCCTCGACCGCGCCCTCGTACGCGCCGGGCTGCCCCCGGGGATCACGCCCCATACACTGCGCCACTCGTTCGCGACCCACCTCCTTGTCAACGGCGCCGGCTTGAAGGAGGTCCAGGAGATGCTGG
Source organism: Planctomycetota bacterium (assembly GCA_013213915.1). Taxonomy (GTDB): domain Bacteria; phylum Planctomycetota. The sequence continues at coordinate 2,050 of JABSRK010000485.1, read as the reverse complement.
GGCACAAACACCTCTCATCGACGCAGGTCTATACACACGTATCCCCGGAGCACCTGAAGGTCGCGTACGAATCCGCTCATCCGCGCGCATCGTGAGCGCAGACATCTACAACCCAAGATCTTCGTTGTGGCGCTGGAAGTACCCGAGGACCAGACCGGCAGACGACTCCGTGTAGCCGAAGTCTTCGATGAGGCGCGCCACGAGGGCCACCGCCGCCTCCTTGCGCTCGATGACCATCCGCTCGCCGCCACCCGAATGGACCGCGAGGGCGTCTTCCACGAGCGCGACGATCCGCTCACGACGCTCCTCGAAGTACGAGCGTTCGAGGGAGTCGAAGTGGTCCTGGAACAGCTCCTCGTAGACGATGGGACTGTCCGGGTTGGACAACCTGAACGCCGCGATCTTGGACATGAGGCTGCGACGGAACTCGCCGGCTTCCTCGTCGGTCGATAGCCGCTCCTCGACGTCCGACATGAGCTTCTCGTCAGGCGGCTGGGGCTCTCCGGTCTGTGCGTTCACGACCTTTTCGCCGGTGCCGAAGGCACGTACGTGCTGCATGTAGTCGGCGAACAGGCGCTGGTACTCGGTGTCGGCAATGAGGTCGGACGCCTTCTGGATCTCCGACGCGACGTGCTTCAGGTATTCACGCCGCACGACGTCGATGAACCCCTCGGGGTCGTGGTAGTCTCCGTCCTCCTCGATGCGGAGGAAGCTGTAGAGGCTCGGATCCGCGATCAGGCGCGGCAACGCGTCGAAGATATCGACGGGCGTGATGCACTCGCGATCGCACTCGACCGCGACGTCGGTCAGCAACGCCATCATCTCACGCGGTGACGCACCACGACGCCCCTCGTACGCGGCGTCCGGATACCCCTCGAACTCCTCCTCGAGGCCGTCGAACTCGCTCGCGAGCGCGGAGGTGTGCCCACGCAGCACCTTGGCCTCCTCCTGCGTTGATCCGCCGGGGATCTCGCCGCGATCGTAGAGGCGCGCCTTCTGCATGGGGGTCAGGTTCTTCACCACGCGTCCGATCGGGCCCTCGTAGCGCCGCGCTTGCGGACGCCGCAACCGGGTCAGCACCGCCCACAGCGCCGCGGTGGTCGCGGTGTGCGGAGCGACATGGAGTCCACCGCTCACCTGCTCGAGGTGGCGGTGGTAGATCAACGCCTCCTTCTTGTACTCACGCAGGTATGGAACCTTGATCAACTCAAACCGGCCCTTGAAGCTCGTGAAGCTCGGATCGCGCTTGAACGCGACGAGGAACTTCTCGTTGGTCGTTCCGCTGAGGACCTGGTTCAACGAGATCGTGAGCCCGCTCAGGTTGACGTAGCCCCGTTCCGCCGTCGTCAGCAGGTACTTGTTCGCCTCCAGGTTGCGCTTGAGGAAGTCGGAATACTCGACGATCCCGGCGTTCGCATCCACCAGGTCACCCTGGGCCTCGAGGAGGCTCTCGTGCGAGAGCACCGCAGGCAAACCGGTCATCGACGCATGCCCGAGGACCCGCGCGCCGGCGTCGATGGTCGCCTGGGGCTCGATGGTGACGCAGCCGGTGCGGTAGCGGTGGGAGAGGTAGTAGCGCTCGACACGGATGTGCCGGATCACCTTGCTCCAGTCACCTTCGTATGACTTCAAGAGGCTCTCGTAGATGACCCGGTTCTTCGGCGACAGGTCGCCGTTGGTGATGAAGTCGCTCCAGCGGAAGCGCGCCCGCGCTTCGTCGGTGGCACCCTCCAGCGCCTTCTCGATCAACTCGACGCGGCGTTGCTTCGGCAACAGGAAGAAGGGCGGGTCCTTGAGCTCATCCGGGACGCGGGACGAGATCAGCTTGTCGTCAATGTGCGCGTAGGAGTCGAGTTCCTCCTCCTCGTTGTCGGCGCCGAACCCGAGCGCTTCGCCCTCGCCGCCTTCGCAGAAGAGCCAGGAGAAACGGAAGACGGGTCCCTCGGCAGCCCGCGAATAGGCCTCCAAGCCGTTGCGCAACGCATCGACGATGGAGGTCGTGGCCGACCCGCTCGGGCCGTGCAAGAGCACGAACCGATCACACGCGCCC
>JABSRK010000484.1 GCA_013213915.1 Planctomycetota bacterium | reverse complement strand
CCGAGCCCGACGCGGGCGTGCTAGGCCGCGTTGTCTTGAAGCCCGACATCCCCATGACGGCGCCGCGTTCGCTCCACTTCGATCACATGTACGCGTCCATCGAAGGCCAGACGGAGCTCGAGTGGCATCAGTTCTGGACGACCAGCCTGTCCGTCAAGGGTGCGTTCTTCCGGGAGCACAGGATCACGTTCGATCCCGGGATCCGCTACCTCCACGACCACGCCGAGGTGGGCCAGCGGTTGTCTGAGCACGGCTTCCGCCTGTACTACGATCCCGAGTGCCTCGGGCACCACGACCATGCCATCACCGAGGACGACCTCTTCAGGAACGCCGAGCGCGAGGCGCACAGCCTCGTCTACTGGGCGCGCAAGCGTCCGGACAGGGTCGGTGACCTGGCACGGTTCGGATACACACCCGTGAAGAAGACCTGGGAGAGGGCCGTCAAGTACCCGTTGCTCGCCGTCGTGTTCAACGTCGTCACGGTTCCCTTGTGGCGGGGTCTCGCCCGGATTGCGTGGCCGGTGATCCCCGGCGTCTCGCGATTTCTGCTGTCCCAGTGCTACGCCGCGACGAAGCGTCGGCGACTGGCGTCCCTGCTCGCCAAGGCGGCGGCGGTGCTGCTGTTGGTGCTGACGGTAGGCTGCTCAGGTGACTCCTCGTCGCCCGCACCCCCATCGGCGCCCCCCGCGAGCTACATCGAGGCCATCAAGGGAACGGACGTCACCTTCGAGATGATCTGGGTGCCCGACGGCAACTTCTGGATCGGCAAGACCGAAGTGACCTGGGACGAGTACCTCTTGTACTGCGACTTCGAGGAGACGGGGAAGGTGCCGCCCGGCGTGGACGCGGTGACCAAGCCGTCCAAGCCGCTGGACGATGTGGCGCCGTTCGATCGGGACTGGGGGAAGGGGAGACGCCCCGCCGTCGGCATGAGTTGGAATGGCGCCAGGACGTACTGCCGGTGGCTCTCGCTCAACACCAGCAACACCTACCGGCTGCCGACGGAGGCGGAGTGGGCGCTCGCCTGCGGGCCGCTCCCGGACGACCTGGACGACCACGCCTGGCACTTCGAGAACAGCGGTGGGATGACCCAGGAGGTGGGCAAGAAGAAGCCCAACGCGCGCGGTCTCCACGACATGTACGGCAACCTGTGGGAGCACGTGAGCGACCCCTGGTCCGGCGAGGAGCTCGAGCGGGCCTGCTATCGGGGCGGCGCCTGGAGGTCCAAGCCCCAGGAGCTTGCGCTGGAGGCCCGGCTGGCCTTCGAGGAGGCCTGGACCATGCTCGACCCCAACGTCCCGCCGGGGGTATGGTGGGTACCCGATGGCGACCATCTCGGGTTGCGCGTCCTGCGCCCCGGGCCGAAGAGTCGCTGAACACGCCGTCCCTGGAGCACCCAGATGACCCGTCGCACCCGTCGTGAGTTCATAGAAGAGTCCTTGCTCGCCGCGGCCGCAGCCGCAACTGTCCCGTTGGTGTCTTCGACGGCCCTTGGGCAGGGAGGCCACGTCGCCCCCAGCGACCAGGTCAACGTCGCGGTGGTCGGCGTGCGCGGCCGTGGCGCCGGCCACGTCGGCACCTACGTCGGCAACAAGTCGGCCAACGTGGTCGCCATCGTGGACCCGGATTCGGCGGTGGTCGGCCGTTCCATGAAGTCGGCCAAGGGCGCCAAGTACTACAAGGACATCCGCAAGATGCTGGAGGACGACTCCATCGACGCGGTGTCCATCGCGACGCCGAACCACTGGCACTCGCTGGCAGCCATCTGGGCGATCCAGGCCGGCAAGCACGTGTATGTGGAGAAGCCGGTCAGTCACAACATCTTCGAAGGGCGCCGGGTCGTCGACGCGGCGCGCAAGTACGGCAAGCTGGTCCAGCACGGGACCCAGGCGCGCTCCCACAAGGCTTGCCAGGAGGCGATCGCATTCCTCCACGCCGGCGGTCTCGGCAAGGTCAGGATCGCACGCGGTCTCTGCTACAAGCGCCGCGGCTCCATCGGCAAGGTGAAGGGTCCCCAGCAGCCGCCCAAGACATGTGACTACGAGCTGTGGACCGGCCCGGCGGACATGCGGCCGCTGATGCGCAAGAACCTCCACTACGACTGGCACTGGGACTTCAACACCGGCAACGGCGACATCGGCAACCAGGGCGTCCACCAGATGGACCTGGCCCGCTGGGGCCTGGGCCGGGACACTCTGCCCACCAGCGTGCGCAGCGCCGGCTGCCGCCTCGGCTACGTCGACGACGCCAACACACCCAACACCCAGACCTCCATCTGCGACTACGGCGACCAGCAGCTCATCTTCGAGGTTCGCGGCCTGAAGACCCCGGGCTACAAGGGCGCGGGCATCGGCGTGGTCTTCCACTGCGACGACGGCTACCTGGTCATCGGCAGCTACAGCAAGTGTCACGCGTTCGACCACGACG
>JABSRK010000483.1 GCA_013213915.1 Planctomycetota bacterium | reverse complement strand
CCGAAACCGGGCTCCAGGTCAAGGTCCCACCGTTCCTCGCGACCGGCGACAAGATCAAGATAGACACGGACACGGGCGACTACATGGAGCGGGCAAAAGAGTAGTCCCCGCTCGCGGCGGGCAGCGGATATGTTCTTGGGGTCGGGGGCACGACGATCCCGGCGCGACACGACCCCCCCCCGGAGGCTCCATACCATGCCCCGCTCAGCCACACGCCAAACATTCCTGAAGGCCTCTGCCGCCTCGCTGGTGGCGCCCTACTTCGTCCCCGCCCGCGCATTCGGCGCCAACGACCGGCTCAATGTCGCGGCCGTCGGGGTCGGCGGCAAGGGCAGGAGCGACATCGCCAACGCGGCGCGCGGCCAGAACGTGGTGGCGATCTGCGATGTCGACGAACGCACCCTCGCCAAGGCAGCGAAGACCTACGCAGGCGCCAAGACCTACCACGACTGGCGCGTGATGCTCGAACAGAAGAACATCGACGCCATCACCGTGTCGACGCCGGACCACATGCACGCACCCGTAGCCGTGTCCGCCATGCAGCTGGGCAAGCACGTCTACGTGCAGAAACCCGTCGCCCACACCATCTACGAGACGCGCCAGATGAGGAAGCTCGCCACAGAACAGAAGGTGGCGACCCAGATGGGCAACCAGCATCACAGCGGCACGGGTTACCTGACGCTGGTCGAGCTGATTCGATCCGGTGCCATCGGCAAGGTGAAGGAGGCCCATACCTGGTCGGACCGGCCCATCTGGCCGCAGGGTATCGAGCGTCCCAAGCCGACGGGCAAGGCGCCCGACTATCTGCACTGGGACTTGTGGCTGGGTGTGGCGAAGAAGCGGCCCTATGCCGGCAACAGAAAACGCGGGCGTGGGCCGTATCACCCGTTCAACTGGCGGGGCTGGCTGGACTTTGGTGTCGGCGCCCTCGGGGACATGGGCTGCCACATCATCGATCCTGTCGTGTGGAGTTGCGAGCTGGCTCCGGCGCTACGGGTCTGGTCCGACGGGCCCGCCCCGAACGGCGAGACCTTCCCCAAGTGGGGCATCATCCACTACGAGTTCGCAGGCACCCAGTACACAGCTGGCGACACCATGCAGGTCACCTGGTACGACGGCGGCAAGCGGCCGCCCAGCGAGCTGGCCCCGCTCCCCGCAGGAAAATCCCTTCCCAGCAACGGGTCACTGTTCGTGGGTGAGAAGGGGGTCCTCCTGTGTCCTCACGGAGGCAGGCCCATGCTGCTGCCCCATGAAAATTTCAGCGATCGCAAGATCGACCCGGTGAAGGGTAAGGGACACACCGCTCAATGGATCGATGCCTGCAAGGGAACGGGCACGCCCACATCCAACTTTGACTACTCGGGCCCCCTCACCGAGACGGTGCTGTTGGGGACCATCGCCATTCGATTCCCCGGCCAGAAGCTGCAGTGGGACTCGAGTTCGCTGACCGTGACCAATGTCAAAGAGGCCAACCAGTTCGTGCATCACGGCTATCGGCGCGGATGGGAAGTCAAGGGGCTGAGCCGATAACCCACACGGGTCTCTGTCAGGAAACTCCCTCCCCAAGCCCCGGATCGGGGCGGGATGCGCAACGATCCGTGACACACGGCATGGGAAGCCGTATCAATAGGCCATGGTCGAGCTCACGAAGGACATCGTCCGTCGCATGCCCAAGGTTGCCATCCACGAGCATCTGGATGGAGGCCTGCGCCCCGCCACCATCATCGAGTTGGCAAAGGACCAGGGCGTCACCCTCCCCGCCGAAGACCCCGGCACCTTGCAGGACTGGTTCGAGCGGGGCGCGAACAAGGGCAACCTGGCCGAGTACCTGGAAGGATTCGCGGTCAGCTGCGGCGTCATGCAGACGGTGGAGGCCCTCGAGCGCGTCGCGTACGAGGCGCTCGAGGATCTGAGGGCGGACGGGGTCGCGTACGCGGAGCTGCGCTTCGCCCCCCAGTTCCATTGCGAGAAGGCGTTGCAACTCGAGCCGGTCATGGACGCCGTCTTGCGGGGCATGGAGCGTGCGGGGCAGGACCACGACATCCGGTGGGGGCTCATCGTCTGTGGCATGCGCAGCTCCCCGCCGACCCTCAGCTTGAAGATGGCCGAGTTGGCCATCGCGTTTCGCGACCGGGGATGCGTCGGATTCGATCTCGCCGGCGACGAGTTCGGGCATCCGCCGAAGGAACACCTCGACGCTTTCTACCTCTGCCAGCGCGAGAGCTTCAACATCACGATTCACGCCGGTGAGGCTTTCGGCGTGCCCTCCATATGGCAAGCGTTGCAGTACTGCGGCGCACACCGGATCGGCCACGGCACGCGCCTGATCGAGGACATGGTCATCGTTGACGATCAGGTCCTGCGCATGGGTCGCCTCGCGCAGTACATCCTCGACCATCGCATCCCGCTCGAGATCTGCCTGTCGTC
>JABSRK010000482.1 GCA_013213915.1 Planctomycetota bacterium | reverse complement strand
CCGTCCCAGCACTCGGTCGCACACCTGCGCCAGATCGGCATTCAGCCTGATGTCCTCATCTGCCGGACCGAGCAGGCGCTCGAAGAGGGCATGCACGCCAAACTCAGCCTCTTCTGCAACGTACCCCGTGACGCGGTCATAGAAGAGCGCGACGTCGAGACCTCCATCTACGAGGTGCCGCTCATGCTCCGCGACAAGGGGCTCGACGATCTCATCGTGCGTCGCCTCCAGTTGCCGTCCGTCATCGAGAGCAACATGGACGACTGGCGGGACATGATCGACATCATCCGCAATGCCACCGAGGTGGTGGAGATCGCCGTCTGCGGCAAGTACATCCAGCTCAACGACAGCTACAAGTCGATCTACGAAGCTCTCGCGCACGCCGGGATCGCCAACAGGATCAAGGTGACAGTGCGGAAGGTGGACTCCGAACTCGTCGAGCGCGACGGGCCGGAAGCGCACCTCGAGGGCTGCCACGGGCTGCTCATTCCCGGAGGTTTCGGCAAGCGCGGAATCGAAGGCAAGATCGCCGCCGTCAGGTATGTACGCGAACGGGGCATCCCGTTCTTCGGGATCTGTCTCGGGCTCCAGGTCGCGGTCATAGAATTCGCCCGCCACGTAGCGGGCATCGCCGGCGCCGACTCGACCGAATTCAAGCCTGGTGCCGCAGAGCCCGTCATCGACCTCATGGAAGAGCAGAAGGAAGTCGAGGACATGGGGGGCACGATGCGCCTGGGTGCGTACCCCTGCAGCCTCGTCCCCGGAACCATGACGCAGGGAATGTACGGCCAGGACCTCGTCAGCGAACGTCACCGCCACCGCTTCGAGGTCAACAACCAGTACCGCCGCGTCCTCGGGCAGCACGGGCTCGTCTTCGCTGGTCTCTACCGAGACAAGGACCTGGTCGAGATCGTCGAGCTCCCGGATCATCCATGGTTCGTGGGCGTCCAGTTCCACCCCGAGTTCCAGAGCAAGCCACTCCGGGCACATCCGATCTTCAAGGACTTCGTCCGCGCCACCGTCATGCAGAAGAATCGCTCTAGCAGCGCCGTTCCAGAAGAAGCTCCCATGGAGAACGACGTCAAGTGACCGACAACGGGGGCCTCCCCGAGCCGACCTTCGAGATCCTCGTCACGCAACTCGCCGCGCAGGCGCTCATGCAACTTGGCGAGGTTCCGAGCCCTCTCACCGGCCTCCCGGAGGTCGCCCTCGATCGAGCGAAGTTCACCCTCGCCCTCATGGAGGTGATCGAAGCGAAGACCCGCGGCAACCTGCAACCGCAACAGGACCGTTTCCTCCAGGAAACCCTGGCCCGGGTGCGCGCCAAGTACCAGGCACGGCTGTAGGCGAACGGTCCCCTACAGGAGCCACGCGACGACGGCCGCCGCCGCTGCCGCCCCGAGCACGGCCCACAGCACAGCGGTGGGCCAGGTCTCTCTGGGGGAGTCGGCGACGACGCTGAAAGCCGTCTCGCGATCGGAGACGCGACGTGTGAGCGCAGCGCGAGCGCCGTCGTCGCCAAGGTCTGCGGCCATGCCGCGCACGCGTTCGAGAATGGCATCGCGGGCACGGTGGAAGACCACGTCCGCCGCTTCGGGAGTGTCTCCCGGAACCGAGACGAAGGTCGGCTCGAACGAGAGGGTGTGGGCGTCGAGGTGCCCGCGTTGGAGTTGGGAACTGCCGTCCTCGTAGTTCTGGATCAGCAGCGGGACATCACCCGCGCCGATACCCGCCTCGGTAAGGTCCTCGGTGAGGCGCGCGAGTGCGCGACGCGACGCGGCACCGGCGGGACGCCCCCGATCTGGCAGGAAGACGATGGCATCCGAAGCCAGCACGAGCAAACGCTCGACAGCCCGCGACCCGATCGCACCCGGTGCCGCGAGAGCCTGGAATCCGACGCGAAGTCCCAGCAACGGCGGAGTGTCGCCATCCTCCATGGTGAGGGTTACGACACGGTCGCCGTCGGCGTGGAGGACGGACAGGTCCTCCACGTCATCGCCGCTGGACTGCAGACCGCGCAGGTTGAGGAACTTCGTCGCTCCCTCCGGCCCGTAATAGAGCACTCGAAAGGTGATGGTGCCGCCCTTGATGTCGATATCCACCGTATGTCCGCCTACTCGAGAGGTACCAACAACAATTCCCGGGGTCCGGCGCCCAACACGAGATGTGTACGGGTGAGCGCAATC
>JABSRK010000481.1 GCA_013213915.1 Planctomycetota bacterium | reverse complement strand
AACCTGTTCGGTATGTCCGAAGCTCGGACGAATCCGCGCGGCGTCTACGCAGGGCTCGTCCAGCTGGGCTGCACCGAGGCCACCGAACCGGCGTGGTGGGCGTCGATGGAAAACATCCTCGGCCTGCTCGACGCGCACTTCGGGGTCCACGACTTCTTGCTGGGCGGGCTGCCTTCGCTGGGAGACTTCGGCCTACTCGGCCCGTTGTACGCGCATCTCTACCGCGACGCAACGTCGGGCTTCATTCTTCGGACCCAACACCCAATCGTGTCGGAGTGGGTCGAACGGACCAACGGAAACAACGTCAGTGCTCGCACCTACGGCCAGAAGCTCTACTCCCTCGGGGCGGACGGAGAACTCGTCGCTCGACCGGCCACCAGCGACGGCGGGGTGTGGCTGCCGGACGACCGAGTACCGCCGAGCCTCGAAGCGGTCGTGGCCGTCTTCTTCGAAGAGATGTGGCCGATGCTCAGCAGCACCATGGAGAAGACTGCGGCCTTCATCGCCAGCGAAGCCCATGAGCCGGGCGGTGAGCTGCCGGGCAAGACCTTTACAGCGGACCCGCCCTGGTACGCCCACCAGACCGGTGACGGCGCGCTCACGCACGACTTCGAGATAGGCGGCATACAGGCACGCCGCATGGTGACGCCCTACCACGTGTGGATGCTGCAGCGTCTCGCCCGGGTGCTGGGAGATGCGAGCGCCGACGAGGCGGGTCGCGCGAGTGTAAGGACCTGGCTCGAGCAGTTTCCGGCCGGGGACGAGCTGTTGGAGCTGGACGACCGCCTCGCAGACTGCCGCGTCCGAAAGGACGGCGCGCGCCTATTTTCGGTTCGCTGACACTCCGCTGCGCTGCAGGCTGACCTCGCGCGTCTCCTCGAGCGCACCTCCCGCAAGCGACTCACGCCGTCCAACAAGCCGCGGCAACGGCCCAGCGGGTCTTGCCGTAACGCACCTCCGCTACAATCCAATCGGACGAGGCGTTTCGGCCCCGGCGGCAAGGCGTCGCCGGCCGCTGAGGGCCCGGTCTGTTAGACGGCGAGAACCTGGATGGAACTCAGCGTCCGTGAGGCAGATTTCACCGATCCGCTCCACGCCAACGGCATCGTCGAGATTCTGGATTCCTACGCCGCTGACCCGATCGGCGGCGGCAAGCCGCTTGCCCCGGATGTCCGCGAGCGCCTGGTTTCAGCGCTCAGCGGCCACCCCGGTTCTCTCGTGCTTCTGGCTTTCGTCGGAGAACAACCCGTAGGCGTTGCGGTCTGCTTTTTTGGCCTTTCAACGTTTCAGGCTCGTCCTCTTCTGAACATCCACGACCTGGCGGTGATTCCGGCGTTTCGAGGAAAGGGTGCGGGTCGTGCTCTCCTCGCGGAGGTAGAGCGCCGAGCTCTTCGCAGCGGTTGCTGCAAACTCACGCTCGAGGTGCGGGACGACAACGTGAGGGCGCGTTCCCTTTACAGGAACTTTGGGTTTTCAGATCTTCCGGTGGGCGATTCCGCCGCGATGAGGTTTCTCAGCAAGGCTCTTGATTCGATCGAGGCAGGCTGAGGCGCTACGACCGGAAAATCGCTGCAGCGGACCGGCTGATTCCTTAGGAGACTCGATACTCCAATGGGCAAAAAAATGGCGTTGCGATCGGGGCTGCTGACGTGGGCCGCGCTTCTCATGGTCGCCGCCCCCGCCGCCTGGGGTGTGCGCGCTGCTCTGGACTTCACGTTCCGAGTCAACGATGGCGGCGATTCTCGGGAAATCACATGCGACATCTGTAGATACCGCTTCAATGACGGTACCGGCCAGATCACCACCCTGGCCGTGGATGCTGCGCGCGGGCACGTCGAGGTGTTTTTCCTGGACTTCGGTGCTCCCGAGTCTGCGAATTGGGGCCCGCTGGTCAATTCTCGAGAACCGGCCGAGAGCTCTGCCAGCCATTTCGAGGTCGGATATTTTCGCAGGGCTCGAGTCCGTGAGGGACAGACGCTCAAGCTCCGCGGGAAAGCAATCGAATTCACTCTGATCGACGCATTGGGCCATGGCTGCCCGGCAGGAGCAGTGTGTTGATATCCCCGAATCCACGCGAATCGCCGCCGATCCGTTCGGGGGCACGCGCGACTCAATCGGAACGCAGCGGAATTCGACGTCGGGTTCGTTCTAGGGCGAGGCGGTCGGAAGCCTGACCCCGTGATAGTCTCGGCGTGGTCTGGACACGGAAGAACTCGCACGTGCGTTTCGACAGCCATCATGTCGAGTCCCTGCTGCTGGGGGTCGTTCTCTGCCTGGGCTGCGCGGGAAGCCCGGCACGCGCCGACGCTGCTGGGCCCGCCTGCCTGGCCACGCCCAGCGAATTCTCCGAGATCCACGTCTGGACTCCCGGGCGCTGGACGCGTCTCGTGGGACCTCTGCGCTTCGCCGAGGTACGGACCCCTGCGGACGGCCTAC
>JABSRK010000480.1 GCA_013213915.1 Planctomycetota bacterium | reverse complement strand
TTTGGCGCGAGTATAGGGTCGTGCGGCGCCTGAAGGCTGAGAATTGGGTGGCCGGTTTGGTGCTTCTGCTTTTCCGCTGCCGCTAGCGCCGTCGCAGCCGCCCGGTAGCCATCCGGGCAAGCAGCGCTGCGAGCAGCGCGCCACCGGCGGGACCGAGGGTCGGGACGCCCGGGGCTGAGTTGCCGGACTGCGTGGCAGATATCACGCTGTCGATCTTCCAACGCGACAGGCTGTGGGAATCCCAACCCGGGAGGTCACTGAACAGATTGACCCCGTAGCCCATTCGGTTGATGTTATCGACCGTCAGCGTGTCTCCGCCCGAATTCGCGAAGCCCGCGAACTCGGAATGCAGGAAAATGATTCCGCCTCCACCGTTCAGCTTGAACATGTCGACATTCGGGGAGGTCGTGGTAAAGACCGAATTCTCGATGATGACGAATTCGATGACCGAGTCGAAATCCAGGAAGGCCGGTGCGTCCATCGTCACGCCGTACAGGTACTGGTAAGGGTAACCCCCTCCCGCGTCGATCACCTTTTCGCCGATTCCGCTGATGGTCGCGTGCGTCAAATAGAAGCTGCCGTTGCCGGTATCGATCGCTGACTCCACGAGATTGCTGAATTCCACGTTGTAGCCGCCATCGAGCATGGCATTGTTGCCGGTGTCGGGAATGTAAACGCCAGTCCTCGCGTTCGAGAACTTCGAATTCACGAAGGTCATTTCTGACCCCATAATGTTGTGGTCGATCACGGGAACAATCCCGACTGCCGAATCGCCACCGTCGAAATGGGAGTCATAGAAGTAGAGCGTGTTGGTCGGTCCGCCAACCTCCTCGTCGTTGTCCAGACTCACGTTGGGTACACCTTCGATGGGACCGTCCGGCGTGTATGGCGTCGCTCTATAGGTGATGCCCTGAAAGCTCATGAAGCGCGCACCCTCGGTGGCGAAGACGGATTCGTCTTCCTCTTGGACAATGAACGTTTCTTCAGAGCCAGCCCCTGCGATCCAGCCGCCCAGCTCTCCCCAACCGAATTTCAGATCGGACGGCTGGACGGGCGCTTCCCGATGCACGTAGTAGAGCGGATCGCTGATCTTGTACGTCCCGGCTGGAAAATAGATGGCCTTCCCGGAGAGACTGTCTGGGCCTTCGTCTCCAATCGCCGCGTCGTCGAAAGCGGCTTGAATCGCCACCGTATCATCGGTCTCGCCGTCGCCTTTGGCGTTGTAGGGCGGGGCGGTGACGTCGAGCATTCCGGGCAGCTTGGTATTCATGCGCGGCCGGTCGACCGGCATGGGGATCACGAATTCGGGGATCTCGGCGATGGCACAGGACGGTTGCGCGCAATCGGAAAAACTCGCGGTCTCGTCGACCAAGCGCGGCTGGGGGAGGGGGTAATCCGGGAGGCCCCCGTTGAGATACAAGTTGTGATTGAAGAGGTTTGCCGACGTCGCCACGCTCTCGGCGACGATGGGAAGAATGTCGTTGCCATACGTATAGTTGCCCGAGGCGAGCACGAGGGCGCTGGGGGCGTTTCCGGTGGCCAGGTGATCGAGCGATCCATTGTCCGCGTTGGCCACGAGCCACAATCGACCCGCCGCCGAATAGTCGACGAGTCTCATGGTGAATCCACAATATCGGCGTGTGTTGTCGAGGGCCGTCCCGTGCCCTTTCACCGCGAGGTCGACACGATCACGACCTGGAGGCACGCGCACCAGAACGGTGCTTTCAACGAGGGCCGGATCGCAGGCACCTTCTTCTTTGTCGTACTCGGACGCGGAGGTCTCGTTCCGGCCGGCCGCGACGTGGTGCGCACCCAGCGTGGACGGTGTTTCGAGGTGAAACTGGGCTGCACCGTAGCCGCTTGTCTGAAACATGAAGGTTCGAACGCGACCCTGGCGCTGCAGGACCGCCGAGAACTCTGCCGGGTCTAGGACTGCCGTTCCGGTGCCGCCAGCCACAGCGGCACCCCCATAGGCGAAGAAGTCGGCCCCGGGGTGGTCGAGCACGATCATGTGATCGAGCACGTCCGCGACCTGCACGCGGGACGGCGACTGCGCCATGCCCAGGGCCTCGCCGCCAGTCCCGAGCGCCTGGCGGGCCAGTAAACCTGCGTCCACCAGCCTCGCCGCCACGTCTCGGACACCGCGGACCGGCGCATCCAATGTTTCCGAGAGCGCCTGGGTGTCAAGCGGAGCGTCGCCGCTTTGGAATTGGGAAGCGACCGCCACAGCGACCCGGAGGCCCAGCGCCTCGCGGTCGGCAGGGCTGCGCTGGGCGTCTCGCACTTCGCGTCGATACAGGGACAGGTTCTGCACTGCGAAGGAGATCTCTGCCCCGAGCAAGGCGATTGCCCAGAACAAATAGATCCACACGAAAAAAAGCGGCAGTTGCGCGAAGACTCCGTAGAGGGCTTGTGCGCGTGCAACCCCCACGCTCAGCCCCA